>JBDZVW010000347.1:0-3202 GCA_040255885.1 Betaproteobacteria bacterium | reverse complement strand
GCGTTCCATTGGACATTTCCGGATTCGAGCTTCGCCAGATCCAGCACCTGGTTGATCAGGCGTGTGAGCCGTTCCGATTCCCGGATCACGATCTCGACGAATTCGCTGCGCTGCGCCGCTTCCATATCCGGATGATCGCGCAGGATTTCGGAAAACGCGCGGATCGATGTCAATGGGGTGCGCAGTTCGTGGGTGACGGTAAAGATGAAATCGTCCTTCAGCCGGTCGAGTTCCTGCAGGCGCGTGTTGGCGTTGCGCAAGTCGCTGCTCGCCGTTTCCAGCTCGCGCGATTTCTGCTCGAGCTGACGGCTGTACGCCAGCACCTGTGACGCCTCGTCGATGATGTTCATCACTTCATCGATGCCAAGCGGTTCTTCCTGCGCAACCGACGCCAGCATCGCGCGCGCCGATGCGCTGCCGATGGTGCCGGCGAGCAGCGTTTCGACGTGATGGACGAGGCCGGGCTCCGCCTGCTCCGACTCGAGTGTGTCCAGCGGCGGTCCGTCATGGTGCCGCGCATAGTCGGCCAGCGCGTCGCGCGCGCGTTCCGGACCGAGGAAGCGTCCGAGCAGTGTGAACAGTTCGGCGACCGAGGTGCTGCCGCGCCAGAACTGCGAGCCGCTGCCGCGCGAATGATGAAACACGTCGACGAACAGTGCCGCCTGGCCGTGCTCGACGGCGCTCTGCCGCGTGAACAGCGAAACGCCGGCGTAGCAGCCGATGTTGGCGAGCATGCTCCACAGCAGGCAGTGCGTGATCTCGTCGAGTCCGCCCAGTCCGAACAATTGCTGCGGTCGCAGCAGCGCGATGCCGAACAGGCCGTGCTCGACGAAGCCGGCCGACAGCCATCCGGAACGCGCGAACGACGGTAGCAGCAGCGTATAGGTCCACACCAGGAAACCGGCGCCGAGACCGGCGATCGCGCCGGCGCGGGTGCCGCTGCGCCAGTACATGCCGCCCAGCATCGCGGGGCCGAACTGCGCGACCGCGGCGAACGAGATCAGTCCGATCGACACCAGCGCGTAGGCTTCGCCGGCGACGCGGAAATAGACGTAGCCGAGCACCAGGATCGCCGCGATCGCGCCACGCCGGATGCCGAGCAGCAGTCCGGTCAGGTCGCGGCGCGCGGTGAGATTGAGCGTGCGGATGCGCAGCAGCAGCGGCATCACCAGGTCGTTGCACACCATTGTCGACAGCGCCACCGTCTCGACGATCACCATGCCGGTGGTCGCCGACAGCCCGCCGATGAACGCGACCAGCGTCAGCCATTCCCGCTGCTGGGCCATCGGCAACGTCAGTACGAACATGTCGGCGTCAACCTTGCCGCCTGAAAAGTGCATCAGCCCGCCGAACGCCACCGGCAGCACGAACAGGTTGATGGCGAGCAGGTACAGCGGAAACAGCCAGATCGCCTTGCGCACGTGCGCCTCGTCGACATTTTCGACCACCGCAAGCTGGAACTGGCGCGGCAGCAGCAGTATCGCCAGCATCGACAGGAACGTGAGCGAAGCCCATGTCGAATAGCTGAAGCTGGTGCCGCCGTACGCGAACAACCGCGTGACGCCCGGAAAGTCTGCGGCCTTCGCGAACACGTCGGAAAAGCCGTGATACATGCCGAACGTCACGAACACGCCGACCGCGAGGAACGCGACCAGCTTCACCAGCGATTCGAACGCGATCGCCGCCACCAAGCCCTCGTGGCGCTCCGAGGTGTCGAGATGGCGCGTGCCGAACAGGATCGCGAACAGTGCCAGCAGCAGTGCGATGTAAAAGGTGTTGTCGCTCAGCACCGGCACGCCTTCGTGCGGCGGCATGCCGACCGCCGGGTAGTGCAGGATGATCGAGAAGCTGGTCGAAACCGCCTTCAGTTGCAGCGCGATGTAGGGCACGATGCCGATCACCGCAATCACCGATACCATTCCTCCGAGCAGATGGCTCTTGCCGTAGCGCGACGCGACGAAGTCGGCGATCGATGTGATGCGGTGGGTCTTGCTGATGCGAATCATCTTGCGCAGCACATACCACCACAGCGCCGCCATCAGCGTCGGACCGAGATAGATCGGCAGGAAACCGATGCCGCTGGTGGCGGCACGCCCGACGCTGCCATAGAACGTCCACGACGTGCAGTACACCGCCAGCGACAGCGCGTAGATGTACGGGTTCGCGATGATGCTGCGCCCGGTGTCGGCACGCTTGTCGGCGTAGCGTGCGATCGCGAACAGCACGCCGACGTAGGCGAACGAGGCGAGGACGATGATCGAGCCGGTCAGCATCGGGACGGAGGCCGGATACCGGGGTTGCCTGGATGCGGAGAGGGAGTATGCCGGATTAGCCGTGGGTCATCCGGAACCGCGTTCGACGACAATCGCCAGCAGCAATGTCAGCAGCGCCCAGCTGGCGAAGATGTAGACGTAGAGCAGTGGGATGCCGAAGACGTAGACGTCGCGGTTGAACAGATAGAGCAGCGGGTAGTTGAACAGCAGCCAGCCCAGCAGTGCGGCAGCGATGAGCCGCTGGCCCTTGAGTTTGCGTCGGTGCATCGTCGTGGCTCCCCGCGAACGGTTGTCGGCGCATGCCGGGTCACCTGCTTCTGTTCGTCCCCGATCGCACAGGCCGGATCAGCTGCGACGCATCGTCCGGCCTGTGGTTTCGTCGAAGGAGATGACCGCTACTTCGCGACCTGCTTCAGCTGTTCCAGGATGGCAGGATTTTCCAGTGTCGTCACGTCCTGCGTGATCTCCTCGCCGCGCGCCAGCGAGCGCAGCAGCCGGCGCATGATCTTGCCGGAGCGTGTCTTCGGCAGGTTGTCGCCGAAGCGGATTTCTTCCGGACGCGCGATCGGGCCGATCTGTTCCGCCACCCAGTCGCGCAGCTTGCTGACGACCTCGCCGCTCTTTGCGGCATCCGGCCGCTGGCCCTTCAGCACCACGAACGCGACGATCGCCTCGCCCTTGATGTCGTGCGGTTTGCCGACGACGGCGGCTTCCGCCACCAGCGGATTCGCGACCAGTGCCGATTCAACTTCCATCGTGCCCAGCCGGTGACCGGACACGTTGAGCACGTCGTCGACCCGGCCCATCACCCAGAAGTAGCCGTCGGCATCGCGGTGCGCGCCGTCGCCGGCGACGTAATAGCCACGAAACGCGGGCGGGAAATAGGTTGTCTTGAAGCGTTCCGGATCACCCCACAGCGTGCGCAGCAG
>JBDZVW010000043.1:0-12533 GCA_040255885.1 Betaproteobacteria bacterium | reverse complement strand
GGAACCGAAAGAATGTCGGCATAGTTGCCGTCGGCATGCAGATGGCTCGACAGGATGCCGGGCGTATCGCTGCGCTTCAGCACCACCGCGCCGGCGCCGTCGCCGAACAGCACGCAGGTGCCACGGTCGTTCCAGTCGAGAATGCGCGAGTAGACTTCGGCGCCAACCACCAGCGCGTACTCGTAATCGCCGGAACGCATGAACTGGTCGGCGGTGGACAGGCCGTATATGAATCCGCTGCATACCGCCTGCACGTCGAACGCCGGGCTGCCGCTGATGCCGAGCTTGGCCTGCAGGATGCACGCGGTGCTGGGAAACACCATGTCGGGCGTGGTCGTCGCCACCACGATCAACCCGATCTGCTGCGGCTCTATGCCGGCTGCCGCGATCGCCCGGCGGCTCGCTGCCAGTGCCAGATCGCTGGTATTTTCTCTGTCGGCGGCAATGTGACGCTGGCGGATGCCGGTGCGGCTGAAAATCCATTCGTCGGACGTGTCGATCGTTGCTTCGAGATCACGATTGGTGAGAATCTTTTCCGGCAGGTAACTGCCGGTACCCACGATTCTTGAATAATGTCGGCTCATGCAGCGCTTTCGTTATTGATGTGCAGCCGCTCCGCGATCTGGCGCAGCACGCCCAGCCGTGCTTCCGCGACCGCGCGCTCGATCGCGATTCTGAACGCCAGGCGGTCCGCGGATCCGTGACTCTTGACGACGATGCCGCGCAACCCCAGCAGGCTGGCGCCATTGTAACGGCGCGGATCGACGCGGTTCTTGAAATGGTTGATGACCGGCAGCGCGATCAGCCCGGCGAGCATCGTCAGGATGTTGCGCTTGAATTCATCGCGCAGGTAAGTCGACAGCATCTGTGCCAGCCCTTCGGACGTTTTCAGCGCGACGTTGCCGACGAAGCCGTCGCAAACGACGACATCGCAGGTTCCGAGATAGATGTCGTTGCCTTCGACGTTGCCGATGAAGTTGAGCTCGCTGTCGCGCAGCAGCTCGGCGGCCTGCTTGACGACGTCGTTGCCCTTGATTTCCTCTTCGCCGATATTGAGCAGCCCGACGCGCGGCCGTGCCTGATCCTCGACTGCGCTTGCCAGCGTTGCACCCATGATGGCGAACTGCAGCAGATGCTCCGCGCTGCAATCGACGTTGGCGCCGAGATCGAGCATGTAGGTGCGGCCTTTCAGCGCCGGCAGCACCGAGCAGATCGCGGGCCGCTCGATGCCGGCCAGCGTCTTCAGCACGAAACGGGAAATGGCCATCAGCGCGCCGGTGTTACCGGCGCTGACGCAGGCATCGGCGGTGCCGTCCTTAACCAGGTTCACCGCGACGCGCATCGAGGAATCCTTCTTGCCGCGCAGCGCGGCCGACGGCGGCTCGTCCATCGCCACCACTTCGCCCGCGCCATGTACGCGCAGCCGTGGGCCCGGCTTCACCTTGCGCGCGGCGAGCTCACGGCCGATCGCGTCTTCCATGCCGACCAGAACGATACTGGCTTCCGGCGATTGCAGCAAAAACTCCACTGCTGCGGGAACGGTGACGTGAGGACCGTGATCGCCCCCCATGCAGTCGATCGCAACAGTCACGTTCATGCCGCATCCTCCTCGACTGCCCGGTGCGCAATGAACGTCGTATGCACCGGCAGTTGCGGACAGTGCTGCCCCACCCTGCGCTTAGTCGGCCTTGGTCTTGAATATCTTTTTGCCGCGATAGAAGCCGGTGGGGCTGATGTGGTGACGCAGATGCGTTTCACCGGTGGTGGGTTCCACAGCCAGTGGCGGATTCTTCAGAAAATCCGCCGAGCGATGCATGCCGCGCTTCGACGGCGATTTCTTGTTCTGCTGAACAGCCATTGCAATCTCCTTGAACAGATACTCATCAATCTTTTCTGAGGCGCGCCAGAGCCGAAAAAGGGCCCGGCTCCGATTCCTCGCCGCCCGCCGGCCGTGCGCTGCACGTCCCCGCCGCGTGCCGCGGTGCCAGTGGCAGGCTCAACAGCACTTCGTCTTCCACCAGCGTTCCCACGTCCAGCGCCACGTCGGCCGGTATTACGTCGCCCGGCTCTTCCGGGTCGATTTCGTGTCCCAGCTCCGTGTCCGACGCCAGCCGCAATTCATTTGCAATGTCCACCGCATGCTTGATCGACCCCAGGCAGCGCTGGCATTGCAGATGCATCACACCATTTATCACAAGCCGGAGTTGCGGTCGGCCCTTCGCGTCATATTCGCCCCGTACGCAAAAGTTGAGCGTACCGACGTCGTCGTACAGCACGTCGCGCAAACGCCCCATTCCGCCTACTGCGAATGCGCCGCGCAATACCTTCCCCGCTCGCGCAAATTCCGGACTATTGATTATCGTCCGATCGGACATAAACAGGAAATGTTAATGTTTTTAGGAAGTTCTGTCAAAAAACGAACCGCTCTTGACTGCATGGGCCGGCACTTGCCGTGCGCGGTCGCGTGGCCGCCGCGAAACCGCTACACTGGCGGTTTTTGTCCCGCTGCTGACCGATGCCTGTCCGGCAACTCGTTCTGGCCTCAACCTCGACTTATCGGCGCATGCTGCTGGAACGCTTGCGTCTGCCCTTCACGTGCGTGGCGCCGGAAGTGGATGAAACGCCGCTGCCGCCGGAAGAGCCGCAATCAATGGCGCTGCGGCTGGCAAGCACCAAGGCACGCGCGGGAGCAGAAAAATTTCCGGCGGCGCTGATCATCGGCTCGGATCAGGTCGCCGTTGCGGGCGCCACGATTCTCGGCAAGCCCGGCAGCCGCGAGGCGGCAACGCAACAGCTGCGGCTGACGCGCGGCGCCAGCGCACTGTTTCATACTGCGCTGTGCCTGCTCGATGCGCCCACCGGCCGCGCACAGACTGCCGTCGTCACCACCCGGGTTCGCTACCGCGATTACAGCGACGCCCAGATCGCGCGCTATCTCGAACGCGACGAACCCTGGCAATGCGCCGGCAGCGCGCGCATCGAAGCGCTGGGCATTACACTGATCGAGCGGCTCGAAGGTGAGGATCCGACTGCACTGATCGGCCTGCCGCTGATTGCGCTGACGGCGATGCTCAATGCCGCAGGCATCGAGGTGCCGTGACGGCACGCGACAGCCGCTCCGCCTCAGTGAAGATTCAGCTGGTGCATCATCGAATATTTCAGCAGCGTTTCGGCGGCTGACGCGCCGAACTTGCGCGCAAAACGCTCGGCAATGTTTTCGTGCTGCGTGTAGTCGACGATGTTTTTCGCCTTGATCACGTCGCGGGCGACGTAATCGACGCTGCCGAAGCCATCGGCGAGACCGAGATCGACGGCCTTCTGCCCGGTCCATACCAGTCCGCTGAACATGTCGGGCGTCTCCTTCAGCCGGCTGCCGCGATCCCTGCGCACCACGTCGATGAACTGCTGATGAACGGTATCGATCATGTGCTGCGCATAAGCGCGCTGCGACGGGTCGGCCGGCGAAAACGGATCCAGAAATGCCTTGTTCTTGCCGGCCGCGATCACGCGGCGCTGGACGCCCAGCTTGTCCATCAACCCGGTGAATCCGAAGCCTTCCATGATCACGCCGATCGATCCCACGATGCTGGCCTTGTTGACGAAGATCTTGTCGGCCGCCACCGCGATGTAATATCCGCCTGACGCGCACAAATCCTCGACCACGGTGTAGATCGGAATCTTCGGATACCGTTTCCGCAGCCGTGCGATTTCGTCGTTGATCTCGCCGGCCTGCACCGGACTGCCGCCAGGGCTGTTGATGTCGAGGATGACACCCTTGGTGCCGCTATCCTTGAACGCGTCATCCAGCGCCGAAATGATGTCGTCGGCGTTGGCCTGGCTGTCCGCTGCGATCACGCCGTCGATCGTGATCAGCGCGGTATGCTCGCCGGCGGCCGCGGTCTCGCCCTTTTCATACCAGCCGAATGCCAGATACAGCAGTGCGAACAGGAAGATGAACCACAGCACCTTGAAGAAGATGCTCCAGTGACGCGCGCGGCGCTGCTCCTGCAGCGTTGCCAGCGCCAGCTTCTCCAGCACGTCGCGTTCCCAGTGGGTTCCGGATTCGCTGCCTTCATAGTCGGCCATGATTCACCCGCAAGATCATTATCGTGACGCTCACAAGCGATGCTGCACCATCGCGCCGCGCAGTATACTCCCCGCAGCCGGCATCGTTCGCGTCAGGCATTGTCCAGCAGCCAACGGTGCAAATCCGTTACGCTAGCGCAGCACGCCAGCGGACTGCAAGTCAGCAGCTGCTCGAGCGGATGCGCACCATAGGTAACGGCGAGGCAGGCGACCCGGGCATTGCAGGCCATCTGCAGATCATGGGTGGTGTCCCCTATCATCAGCGTCTGTTCCGGCGCCACGCCCAGTTCGTCCATCAGTGCCGTCAGCATGCCGGGATGCGGTTTCGTGAAACCCTCGTCGGCGCAGCGCGTGGCGTCGAAATACGCACCGAGGCCAGTTGCGGCCAGCGCGCGATCAAGCCCGCGCCGGCTCTTGCCGGTCGCCACGCCCAGTAGAAATCCGCGCTGCGCCAGATCGGCGATCGCATCCGCCGCTCCCGGAAACAGCGTCAATTGCGCATCGCGCTGCAAGAAATAATGACTGAAGCGCTGGCGCACCCGACTGTAGTCGTCCGCCGAACAGCCGGGCAGTACGTGCGCAAACGCGTCCTGCAGTCCAAGACCGATGATGTGACGCGCATCGCGCTCATGCGGCACCGGCAATCCGACGTCGCGGCAGGCAAACTGCAATGATTCGACGATCGCCCGCGCCGAATCGATCAGCGTGCCATCCCAGTCGAACACCAGCAGCCGGAAACGTTCAGACACGCGCGGCCGCTTCCTCAATGTCGATTTCCGCGCGATCGAGCCGGGTGACGAACCGCGCCAGCTCCGGCGCCAGCGGTGCCTCCAACTCCAGTGGCTCGCCGCTGCGCGGGTGGCTGCAGACCAGGCACGCGGCATGGAGAAACATGCGCTTCAGCCCGCACCGCGCGAGCTGCCGGTTGAGCGGAAAATCTCCGTATTTCTCGTCGCCCGCGATCGGAAAGCCGAGATGGGCGAGATGCACCCTGATCTGGTGCGTGCGTCCGGTTTTCAATTCGGCGTTGAGCAGCGTGAAACGGTCCCATGCCTGCTCCAGCGTAAACAGCGTGTGTGACGGCATGCCGTCGGCCGTCACGCTGACACGCCGTTCTCCGTCCGCGGTAACGTATTTGCGGAGCGGCAGCCGCACGTTGCGCCGGGCATCGCGCCAGCGGCCGGCCACCAGCACCCGATAGTATTTATGCGTCAGACCGTCCCGCAACTGGCGGTGCAGGTCGGTAAGCGCGCTGCGCCGCTTCGCTATCAGCAGCACGCCCGACGTATCGCGGTCGAGCCGGTGCACCAGTTCCAGAAACCGCGCTTCGGGACGCTCGGCCCGCAACTGTTCGATGACGCCGCGCACAATGCCGCTGCCGCCATGCACGGCGACGCCGGCCGGTTTGTCGAGCGCCAGCAATGTGTCGTCCTCATAAATGATATGGCGGGCCAGACGGACCGCCGGCGCGGTGCCGTGCCGCCCGGTGGACGGCACATCCGCCCGTTGCGCCACGCGTAACGGCGGCACCCGTACCCGGTCGCCGCTTTGAAGACGGTACGACGGATCGGCGCGGCGGCTGTTGATGCGCACCTCGCCGCCTCGCAGAATCCGGTAAACGTGCGTCTTCGGAACCCCTTTCAACAGGCGAATCAGATAGTTATCGATTCTCTGCCCAGCCGATTCATCGTCGACGTCGTGCCAAGTTACTGATATTTTGCGTGCTTCCGACATTTTGCTTATACTGTTTCACAGCGCACGGCACGGTCAGAGGCCGATATTACAGCAGCTGAAACCAGACAGCTTTCCAGCTTCAACTTCCGGCGGTACGGCAAGACACTCCCGTCCACGCAGAAGTTTACGAAACGTCTCGCAGTGCGCACACCCGGCAGGACATGCACTCCCGAAGTCGGCGATCGCATCATCGTTGCGTATCGCGCCGGAAGCAGTATGCATGCAACCGCGCTGAAATAGCGGTTAATCTCGCTCACCGCATCAAGTAGCGATAGATGGTAGACGATTTACGCGCTCGAAGCACTTTTGGATTTTACCGTTCCGCGGCCCGTTCGTCGGTGCAGCGAAACCGGACCATGGCAAGCCTGAAAAAGTTGTACGCGAACCGGCACAGAGAAATTCTCCCCGCGCCATGATTGGCTGAGGGTCTGCCGTGCCGCGCGCGCCGCGCGGCAGGTTTGTTCCATCCCGTGTACACGAGCGCGGGAGAAGACTAATGAAACGCATGTTGTTCAACGCGACGCAGGCGGAGGAATTGCGCGTCGCCATTGTCGACGGTCAGAAATTGATCGATCTCGACATTGAATCCGCCAGCAAGGAACAGCGCAAGAGCAATATCTACAAGGGGGTCGTCACTCGCATCGAGCCCAGCCTCGAAGCGGCGTTCGTCGACTATGGCAGCGAGCGCCACGGCTTTCTGCCGTTCAAGGAAGTTGTCCGCAGTTACTTCAAACCCGGTGTCGACGTCGGGCGCGCCCGCATCCAAGATGCGCTGTCCGAAGGCCAGGAACTGATCGTCCAGGTCGAAAAGGACGAGCGCGGCAACAAGGGCGCCGCCCTCACCACCTTTGTCAGCCTCGCCGGCCGCTATCTGGTGCTGATGCCCAACAATCCGCGCGGCGGCGGCGTATCACGCCGTGTCGAAGGCGAGGAACGCAATGAGTTGCGCGACCTGATGGCGGCGCTCGACGTGCCCCAGGGCATGAGTGTGATCGCCCGTACCGCCGGCATCGGCCGCAACCTGGAAGAACTGAACTGGGACCTCAGCTACCTGCTGCAATTGTGGAACGCGATCGAAAGCGCCGCGCAGCAGCAAAGCGGCGCCTTCCTGATCTATCAGGAAAGCAGCCTGGTGATCCGCGCGATCCGTGACTACTTCCACCAGGACATCGGCGAAATCCTGATCGATACCGAGCATATCTGCGAACAGGCGCGCCAGTTCATGGGCCATGTGATGCCCGGAAATGTAAATTGCATCAAGCTCTACAAGGACACAGTTCCACTATTTTCTCGCTTCCAGATCGAGCACCAGATCGAGACCGCCTATTCGCGGGACGTCAATCTTCCGTCCGGTGGCGCGGTGGTGATCGATCATACTGAAGCGCTGGTGTCGGTCGACGTCAATTCGGCGCGCGCCACCCGCGGCACCGATATCGAGCAGACCGCGCTCAATACCAACCTGGAAGCCGCCGACGAGATTGCACGTCAGTTGCGGCTGCGCGACCTCGGCGGACTGATCGTGATCGATTTCATCGACATGGAAAGTCAGCGCAATCAGCGCGAAGTCGAAACCCGCCTGCGCGACGCACTGCGCCACGACCGGGCGCGGGTGCAGATGGGCAAGATTTCGCGTTTCGGGCTGATGGAGCTGTCGCGCCAGCGTCTGCGCCCGTCACTCGGCGAAACCAGCCACAGTCCATGCCCGCGCTGCCACGGCACCGGCCACATCCGCGGCGTGGAATCGACTGCACTGCACATCCTGCGCATCCTTCAGGAAGAAGCGATGAAGGACAACACGGCGGCGGTGCATGCGCAGGTGCCGGTGGATGTCGCGACCTTCCTGCTCAATGAAAAGCGGGCCGATCTGCAACTGATCGAAGCGCGTCACAAGGTTTCGGCGGTGCTGATTCCGAACATCCGGCTCGAAACGCCGAACTACACCATCGCGCGGCTGCGCCACGATGATCTCAACCAGAGCGAGCCGCTGGCGGCCAGCTACAACCTGGTCGATGTGCCGGCCGAAGAGGAAACGCTGCACACGCTGACGCCCGAAGCCGCGGCTCCGCGGCAGGAAGCGGCCGTCAAGGGCATCACGCCGGCGCAACCGGCTCCACTCCGCATACACACGCCGGAAACGAACGAACGGGCCTCGTCTATCATCGACAAGATTTTCGGCTGGTTCAGACGGCCGATGTCGGACGAAGCGCAGCCGCAGGCCACTGCGACCCACGCTCCGGCGGCGCGCCGCCCGCATCCCGAGCGGCGGCACGAGCGCCCGGAATCGGGGGAACGCCGCGGCCAACGCCAGAACCGTGGACGCCGCGGCGAGCGACAGCGCCATGCGGATGATGGTGAAAGAAACAGCCGCACTGCCGCCCCCGCCGCGGAACCGCGCACGCCGCGGCGCGAAGAGCATGCGCGCCCGGATGCCGATACCGCGACACCGCGTCCGGACACCGAACGCGGGCGCCATCGCGCCAATGCCAATGGTGCGGAACGTGCGCAGAACCCGAATCAGAACCATGCTACGCGCGAGGAAGGTGAAGGCGGCCGCCGCCGCAGACGCCGGCGTCGCGGCGGCGAGCGCCACGAGCGCCAGGATCAGGGTGCAGGTGTGCGGCAGGATGACGCAACGGAAGTCAAAAGCGCCGCCGACACGCGCCAGCAGCAACCGCAATCCGGGCACGCTGCCGCTGACAAGACATCAGAGCAAACACCATCGTCACCGACTGCCCGCGAAGTACGGCCACCGCGCCAGGACGAAACGGATTCCGCCGTTTCGACGGAACCCGAAGTTATCAGCGTTGCCGTGGCACCGGCAGCCGCTGCACAGGCCGCGGCCGATAGCGCGGCGCCACCCCAACCGGCAGAAAAACCGCAATCCGCTGTGCCGCTGTCGCAGGCGGCTCCGGTTGCAGTCGCGCAATCCGAGCCGGCACCGCTGGCGCCGCCGGTTTTGTCACCAGGCCTGGTGCAGATAGAAACCGATCCCGGCAAGTGGCATCCCGCCGCAGAGGCCGAGCCCGAGCCGGTTCCGGCGCGCCCGCGGCGGCCGCGTCGCGTCGCAGCACCAGCCAGCAACGAACCGCTGGTTCAGATCGAAACCCACAAGCACGAGGAAACTGCGGGCTGATGGGCGTTGCCGTCGGTAGCGTGTTGGAAATGAATTTCCCCTCCTGTTTTTAAGGAGGGGAAGGAGCGAAGCGGAAGGGGTGGTCGATTTTTTCAGGCACCGCCCACCACCCCGCCGGCTGCGCCGCCACCCCTCCACAATAAGGAGGGGAAAATCTGTGCGAGAAGCAAGTGTTTCGGGCGGCAGCCGCCAACCTTCACATGCGCCATCTGCATGTATAAGGTGCTCCTCACCACATCGATTACGGCACCTGATTGAGCAACGCCCTGCCCTCGCGCAGCCGCGTGCAGTTTTCGATCGCGATCCCGAGGCTGCGTTCCAGCGTTTCCGGCGTCAGCCATGCCACATGCGGCGCCAGCACCACGTTGTCATACTCGAACAGGCAGTGATCCGCCGCCACCGGCTCCGATGCAAACACGTCATGCCCGGCGGCGCCCAGCCGTCCGTCGCGCAACGCCGCGTGCAGTGCCGCTTCGTCGACCAGGCCGCCGCGCGCGGTATTGATCAGCACGGCGCCCTGCTTCATGCGCGTAAATGCGGCGTCGTCCAGCAGTTTCGCGGTGGCGGCAGTCAGCGGCAGGTGCAGCGACACGACATCGGATTCGCTCAGCAGTTCGTCCAGCGTCCGCCATTGCGCCAGCGCGCCGGCCTTCGGTGACGTTGCGGTATAGAGCACATGCGCACCCAGCGCCTGCAGCGCCGGCGCGAGCCGTCGTGGCACTTCGCCGTAACCGACCAACCCGACAGTGCGGCCGCATAATTCGCCGACGCGGTCGAAAACTTCCGGTTTGAGATTCCAGCCTTGCCCGTGACGGGTCGCACGGTCGAGCTGGACGATACGCCGCAACGCGGCCAGCATCAGCAGCAGCGTCATCTCGGCGACCGCCTGGCTGTTGGTGCCGGGCATGTTGGTCACCGCGATGCTGCGCGAGCGCGCGCTGTCGAGATCGATCGTATTCACGCCGACGCCGATTTTCTGAATCAGCCGCAGGCGCGGCGCACGCGCGATGATCTCGGCCGTCACCGGCTCCAGCACATGCAGCAGTATTTCGGCGTCACGCATTTCTTCCTGGAATATCGCGCGGTCGGTTTCGTTGACGACCGTGATGTCGAGCCAGTCCGGCGCCAGTTCGCGCAGGCGCTTGCGAAATCCGCTGCTGGCGCGATATTGCAGCACGGCCTTCATTCGGCGGCCACCCCCGATTGGCGGATCGGCAATGCGCGGCGGCCGGCGAAGCATGCCGATCTGCCAAGCGCTTCCTCGATGCGCAACCCTTCATTCCACTTCGCCATGCGTTCCGAGCGCGCGAACGAACCGACCTTGAGCTGGCCGGCGTTCCAGCCGACCGCGAGGTGAACGATGGTCGTATCCTCGGTTTCGCCGGAGCGCGCCGACACGATCGTTCCCCAGCCCGCCGCGCGGGCCGCGTCCAGCGTCTGCAGCGTCTCGGTGACGGTGCCGGCCTGATTCGGCTTCAGCAGCACGGCGTTGCATGCGCGATCGGCCGCGGCACGGGCAACCCGCGCCGCGTTGGTGACGAGAAAATCGTCGCCGATGACCTGCACGCGCCCATCGACCGCCCGCGTGAAGGCGCGCATGCCATCCGAATCGTCTTCAGCCACCGGATCCTCGACCGACACGATCGGAAAACGCTCGGTCCATCGCAGCAGCACGTCGATCCAGGCATCGGTATCGAGCGTGCGTTTTTCGAGCCCGAGCACGTAGCGCCCATCGGTTCCGAACTCCGACGCGGCGATGTCCAGCGAAATCGCCACCTGCTCGCCCGGAACGTAACCGGCGGCCTCGATCGCGCGCAGCAGCATCTCGATCGCTTCCTCATTCGACGCGAAATCGGGCCACCAGCCGCCTTCATCGGCGACGCCCGTCCTGCGTCCCGAATCGTTCATCAGCCGCCCGGCCGCCATGTAGACCTCGGCGACCATCGCCAGCGCCTCGCTGAAGCTGTCCGCACCCAGCGGCATCACCATCAAGTCCTGGATGTCGATACGCCGGCCGGCATGCGCGCCCCCGCCGAATATCTGGATTTCGGGCAGCGGCAGACTCACCGGCCGGCCATGCGCAAGATGGCGCCACAAGGGGGCGCCGGCGCATGCCGCTGCAGCGTTCAGCACCGCCAGAGACACCGCGGTCAGCGCATTGCCGCCGAGCCGGCTCTTGTCCGGCGTGCCGTCGAGCGCGATCAGCACCTCATCCAGATGCTGTTGTTCAAAAACGTCGAGACCGCGCATTGCATTCGCAATCTCGCCGTTGACGTTTGCAACCGCCTTTTTGACGTCGAGCCCTTCCAGCCGGGCGCCGCCATCGCGCAGTTCGATCGCCTCCCCTGTTCCGCGCGACGCGCCTGCCGGTGCGATGCCGCGTCCGCGCACACCGCCTTCAAGCGATACCTCGGCCTCGACGGTTGGACGACCACGCGAATCCCATATGCGGCGGCCAACGACGTTGGCAATTCTACTCATCAATGTTGTTCCTTTTTCCAGATGCGGCCGACTTCGTCCAGGCGTTCGCCGGGCGTGAGCAGCAGTTGTCTGGCAATACCGCGCACGCGTTCACGGTCGGCCTCTCGGGTGATGTATTCCACCGGTGATTTTCCGTCGATGCGCGCCAGCAGCAACCCCGGCAACAGCCGGGCAGCACGCGCTTCGAGTGCCGCCGCCGGTTCCCATGTAACCCGCGACAGATAGCTGCGCGCCAGTGCCGCGAAGCAGCCCAGATAGCCGCTCGATCCGGCGGGCCTCCACACCGACTTCAGCAGAAGATGGTTGAGGCAAAACGCGAGATCGAACGCCGGGTCACCATAGCACGCACATTCGGCGTCGAGAAACACCGGGCCGTGCGGCCCGGCCAGAATGTTTTTCGGACTGACGTCGCCATGCACCAGCGCGTGCCGCGTGCCGGCGGTCGTCACGACCAGCCGATCCAGCGCCGCCCTGCAGTCGGGGTGAATCCGCGCCGCCGTAACCAGATAAGGCTCGAGCCGCAGATCATGGAACGTTTGATCATGCGCGAAACGGCGCGCGACGTCGGCGTCATTGGCCGTTGCCGCGTGGACTGCCGCCAGGCTTTCCGCCACCGCCTCGGCGGTAGCGGTCTCGATCACGCCATCGCGCAGCTGCGATTTCCATGTCGGACAGGTGGCGGGATCGAGATAGCGCATTGCAAACAATCGCGCCTCGTCGTCTTCGCCCAGAATCCGCGGCACCATGTGCGGACGCAGCGCGGCCGCAAGCTTCAGCCACGCCACTTCCGCACTATTGCGCTCCACCGGCGCCCGCCACTCCGCCGCCACCTTGAGCCGCGGCAGCGCCTGTTTCACGCACAGCGCACCGCGTGCGGTCTCCACTTTCACAATCAGCGAGGACACACCACCGGTCATCGGAATCAGCGCCGGCTGTTCGCCATCGCTGATCAGTTCCATGCGTCGAAGCGCGTCAAGAACCGCTCGTTGCTGCTCCGACTTCAGCGCCATTCATCGTCTCCGGCGTCCGCTGTATCGACGGACAAAAAATAGCATATGCAGAACACGTGTGCAATAAACTGCTGTCTTTTCTCGATGGA
>JBDZVW010000346.1:0-3210 GCA_040255885.1 Betaproteobacteria bacterium | reverse complement strand
CGCGTCATGTTGACGTAGTTGACGTGATACGTCTTCATGTACGGCGTGTCCGGCCGCACCACGATGGTGCTGCCCTCGCGCCGCCAGCGCATGCTGACCTGCTGCCCGATGCGGTCGAGGATCGCCGGCAGCGTCTGGTTGACGGCGTTGATGCTGACTATGCCGCTGAGCGCCGGATGAATGTCGATGTTCTGTCTGGTGTCGCGCGCCAGCGCCTGCAGCAGTTCCTTCACCGGCACGTCGTTCACCACGACGCTGTAGGTGCGCGGCCGCGCGGCGGGCTTCGGTGGCGGCAGGAAATTCGACGTCCGTGCCGGCGGCGGGATGGTGGCGGGCGGTGTCGCGCGCGCAACGCTCTGCTGCGTGATGTGGCCCTGCGGCGGCGGCAGTGTCGGATGATAGATCGCGCAGCCGGCAACGGCGGCGGCACATGCCAGTGCCGCAGTGCTCCAGCGCAGCGTCCGGCGTGCGCGTCCCGTAAACCATCCCCTGTTGTCATGCCGCGGCATGAGCCCTCCTTTTTTCTTCTGCATGCGATGTTCCGCTTTATTTTCCGCCGTGGCGTGCATCATGACGCCGGAAATTCCGCGGCCTCCTGGCGAATGTCGCTCAGTGTTCTGAGATAAGGCCGATAGACTTTCAGGGTCTGCGGCAGCTGCGCCAGCGCGCGTTCAGCGGCGTCGCGATCGTCAAAACTGCCGTAAAGCACCACCATCGACGTTTTCCGTTTCTTCTCAATACGATATATAAAAATCTTGTCGCGCTCAAGCATCTTCGCGATGTCGTCGATGCGGGTTCGCAGCGTATCCGGATCGCGCGACCACATGAGCTGGATGCTGTAGCGCCCGCCCGGGACATCAAGCCAGCGGCGGGTCGCGTTCAGCCGTTGCTGCAGCAAATTGGATGCCGGCTGTGCCGGTACGGCAGCCATGGCGTCTGCGTCACCGTGCGAGTCTGCGTCAGCGGCTGGTGCCGCCGGGGCGGCGGTCTTTGCCAATTTCGCTGCAGAGGCCGGATCGGCGGGAGTCGCATGCGGCACCGACATCGGAGTGCCGGCGGTGTTTGCCGCGGCCGGGACCGCCGTTTTGGGGCTTCCGCTGGTGGCAACGGCCGCATTCGCCGGGCCGGCGGGTTGTGGCGGCCTGACCGCATTCGGCGGCTGCGCCGTTGCGACCTGCGCTTGGGCCGGTCGCGGCGGCTTTACTGCAGCCGGGGCGGTGGTGTCGCGCGCAGCGGCGGCGGGCGCGGCGTTGACCGTCGCGCCGCGTTGCACAGGCACCGGCGCGGGCACGATTGCCGCGGCCAGTGCGGCAAATGCCGGGCTGGCCGCCGCCAGCCGGGTGATGCCGCCGGCTTTGAATGCATACCAGACGGCAGCCGCAACCGCGCCGATCACAAGCAGCGCGATCACGGCGCGCACGGGCCTGAAACGGTGTGCCTGCGCTTCCGCAAACGCGGTTTCGCCGACCGCGGTGCGGATGTCCCGCGCACGTATTTCGTGCCGGTTGTCGGCGAACGTCGCCAGCAGCGCCTTGTCGGCGATCAGGTTGACGCGCCGCGCCAGGCCGTGCGACGCGCGCGTGATCATGCGTACCGTGCGGCGCGAGAACAGGTCCGGGCCGCGGTAGCCGGCAGTGCGCAGCCGGAAGTGCAGATAGGCACCGATCTCGCGCGCGGTGAGCGGCTGCAGGCGAAAGCTGTGCGCGATGCGGTCGCGCAGTGACCGCAGGCCGGAAGCGCGCAGTCTGGCGTCGAGTTCCGGTTGCCCGAACAGCACGATCTGCAGCAGGCGATCGCTGTGGGTCTCGAGATTGGACAGCAGGCGGATTTCCTCGAGCGTCTGGTCCGGCATGCTTTGCGCTTCTTCGATGAACGCGACCACGCGCTGACCCTTCGCGTGGCGTTCGACGAGGTGCGCGGCCAGCCGCTGCATCAGCTCGATACGGGTGGCGCCGGACTGTGTCGTGAGGTGCAGTTCGCCGGCGATCGCGGTCAGCATTTCGGGCGGCGACAGGTTGGGATTCGGAACGTAAACGGTTTCGACGCTGGCGGGCAGGCGCGACTCCAGCATCGTGCACAGCATGGTCTTGCCGGTGCCTACTTCGCCGGTGACCTTGACGATGCCGTCGCCGTGCGTTACTGCATAGACCAGCGCTTCCAGGATGGCGCCGCGGTTGCCGCCACCGAAAAAAAACCCGGTATCGGGCGTGATCCTGAACGGCGGACGATCAAGGCCGAAGTGCTGGTAATACATGGTATGGATTGCTGGCGGCCATGCTGGTCGCTGGCCTTATCACGCGCCCGATCGCGCCGGTTTGCTGCGGCTGCAGGCGTCCATCACGTGCCCGGGTCGGCCTGGTTGCTGTTGTTGTAGTGTTGCATGCGGCTGTAGAGCGTCGTGCGATGAATGCCGAGCAGCTTGGCCGCGCGCGTCAGGTTGCCCTGCGTCAGCGTCAGCGCGGCCTCGACGTAGCCGCGCTCCCACTGCTGCAGCGTGTGGTCGAGGTCGAATCCTTCCTGCTGCGACTGCAGGTGACGGCACGCCGCTTCGAGCGTGGCCTTGAAGTCGTGTGCGATCGCCGGTGTCGGGGTCACGTCGTCCAGGGTTTCGAGGTCCAGTTCCGAGCGCAGATGCTCCGGCGTCACCGTGGTGCCGCCGTGCTTCGTGATCAGACGGATCACGATGTTGCGCAGCTCGCGCACGTTGCCGGGGAAGCTGTAATCCAGCCACAACGCGTGCGCGTCCGGATCGAGCTTGAACGGTCGGGCGCCGGCCTGCCTCGTATAGAAATCGCGGAAGTGTTCCAGCAGCCGCAGCTTGTCGTCTCCCAGCTCGCGCAATGCCGGCACGTCGATCGTGAACACCGAAAGACGGTGGTAGAGATCGGAACGAAAGCGGCCGTTGCGTATTTCGCGGCGCATGTCGCGATTGGTGGCGGCAATCACGCGCGCGTTCGAGAAGCGGCTCTGGGTTTCGCCGACGCGCTGATACTCGCCGTTTTCCAGCACGCGCAGCAGTTTCGCCTGCAGTTCCAGCGGCAGTTCGCCGATTTCGTCCAGGAACAGCGTGCCGTCCTTCGCGTCTTCGAAGTAGCCCGAGCGCGCATTGGTGGCGCCGGTGAACGAGCCCTTGCTGTAGCCGAACAGCGTCGGTTCCACCAGCGTCGGCGAAATGGCGGCGCAGTTGAGCGCGAGGAACGGCTTGGCGGC
>JBDZVW010000345.1:0-3222 GCA_040255885.1 Betaproteobacteria bacterium | reverse complement strand
GGCTCGACAGCTTTCACAGTTTTTCGTTTGCCGATTATTACGATCCGCAGCACGTGCGGTTCGGCGCGCTGCGCGTGATCAACGAGGACCGTATCGAGGCCGCCGGCGGTTTCGGCATGCACGGCCATCGCGACATGGAAATCGTCACTTATCTGCTGGCGGGCCGCCTTGAGCACAGGGACAGCATCGGCAACGGATCGGTGATCTGTCCCGGCGACGTGCAGCGCATGAGCGCGGGGCGCGGCGTGATGCACAGCGAGTTCAATCCGTCCAAAACCGAACCTGCACATCTGCTGCAGATCTGGCTGCTGCCCGACGCGACGGGCATCGAACCGGGTTACGAGCAGAAACATTTCGATGACGCATCGAAACGCGGCCGGCTGTGCCTGGTCGCATCGCGTGACGGCCGCGACGGTTCGCTGCGGATTCATCAGGATGCCGCGCTCTACGCGGCGCTGCTCGACGGTCGCGATGCCGCCGTTTATCGTCTCGCGGCGCAGCGCAAGGCCTACGTTCACGTCGCACGCGGCCAGGTCGCAATCAATGGCCGGTTGCTGGAAGCGGGTGACGCGGCGAAGATCGCCGCTACCGGTGAAGTCACGCTTGACCACGCGACCGGCGCCGAAGTGCTGTTGTTCGACCTTGCGGACGACTGAAACGGTCGGCGGGTATCGAAGCAGATTTGAAGAAGGAAAATCCCATGACAACGAATATCCAGGTTGTGTTCTACAGCATGTATGGCCATATCCATACGATGGCCGAAGCGATCGCCGCCGGCGCGCGCGAAGTCGCCGGCACCGAGGTGACGCTGCTGCAGGTGCCGGAGCTGGCGCCTGACGAGGTGCTGGAAAAAAGCGGCGCCAAGGCGGCGCGCGCGTCCTTTGCGCACGTGCCGGTGGCACGGCCCGACCAGTTGGCGCAAGCCGATGCGATCATTTTCGGCACGCCGACGCGTTTCGGCAACATGACCGGACAGATGCGCAACTTTCTCGATCAGACCGGCGCGCTGTGGGCGAGCGGCGGACTGGTCGGCAAGGTCGGCAGCGTGTTCACCAGCACCGCGACCCAGCATGGCGGCCAGGAAACCACGATCACCAGCTTCCATTTGACGCTGCTGCACCATGGCATGATCATCGTCGGCGTTCCGTACACGGAACAGCGGCTGGTCAACATGACCGAAATCAGCGGCGGTTCGCCGTACGGTGCATCGACACTGGCGGCCGGCGACGGCTCGCGTCAGCCCAGTGAAAACGAACTGGAGATCGCGCGCTTCCAGGGCCGGCACGTCGCCGACATAACAGCCCGCCTCAAGCGCGGCGGCGCGTGAATCATCCACTGCTGCGGAATAATGCGTCGCACTGGCGTGTATGCCCGTGGCGTTGCCGCGCATGCTAGAGTATTTGCGCCGCGCGACCGGAGCATACCGAAGCCATTCATTTTTCATTGCGAAGGAGAACGATGATGGGAGCTTGCAGCAACGTGGAAAAATACGTGCCGCTGATCGGCCGCATTCTGCTGGCGGTGATCTTCGTTCTCGGCGGCTGGGGCAAACTGTTCAGCGTCGGCGCAACCGCCGGCTATATCGCGAGCAAGGGGCTGCCGTTTGCCGAGCTGCTCGCCATCGCGGCGGTAGTGATCGAGCTGGGCGGCGGCATTCTGCTGATTGTCGGCTGGCAGACGCGCTGGATCGGGCTGATACTGTTCCTGTTCGTGCTGATCATCACACCGATCTTCCACAACTTCTGGGCGTTCGATGCGGTGCATCAGGCAGCGCAATACGGCGCGCAGAAGATCAATTTCCTGAAGAATCTGGCGATCATGGGCGGCATGCTGTACGTCGTCGCGTTCGGCGGCGGTCCGCTGAGTGTGAGCCGCGCGCGGCGCACCGTCGCCGCCGCGGCGTAGTTCGCCGTGATCGGACCGTGGCAGCGTGGCCATGACGAGCCGATGCGTTTTCATCGGCACAACGAACGGAATGCGAAACAGGATGGATGGCATGGACGATTCACGCTTGATCGAAGTTACCACAGCGACGGTGCCCGACAAACCGGCACGCAGCGCGGTTCCGATACATGCACTGCTGGCGCGGCGCTGGAGTCCGCGCGCCTACGATGCGTCACGGCCGGTGAGCGGCGAACAGCTGACTGCACTGATGGAAGCGGCGCGCTGGGCGCCGTCGTGCATCGGTGCGCTGCCGTGGCGCTTCCTGGTGTGGGACCGCGCGCACGATGCGGACGGCTGGCAACGGGCGTTCGACTGCCTCGACGAAGGCAATCGCAAGTGGGTGAAGAACGCGCCGCTGCTGATGCTGTCGTGTGCCGGCAGCCGCTTCGAGCACAACGGCAAGCCCAATCGCTGGTCGCAGCACGATACCGGCCTTGCCAGCGAGAACCTGGTGCTGCAGGCGGTGGCATTGGGACTGGCCGCGCACCAGATGGGCGGCTTCGATGCGGGGCGGGCGCGTGCGGCATTCGGCATTCCGGACGAGTACACGCCGATGGCGATGATTGCGATCGGCTACCAGGCGCCGGCCGGGATTCTGGATGAAGAAACCCGCAACAAGGAACTCGCGGAGCGCGTACGCAAACCGCTCGCGGAACGGTTTTTTGAAGGACAATGGGGCCGTTCCGTTGCATACTGACGGCATTGAACGGACTATCGGAGGAAGCAGATCATGGCAACGCAGCGCAGTGCAGCACGCAGTTCCGGTGCATCGGGTTCGGGTACCAAAGCGCAGTGGTCGCGGCGCGCATTCATGACGTCATCGCTGGCCGCCGGGTTCGCGCTGGCGACGCAGCCGGTGGCCGCGCATACCATCATCACGGACACGCAAGGCATCAACGCCGAGGCGGTGCCCATCCCGACTGCCGATGGCGAGATTCCGGGCTACGCCGCGCGCCCCGACAAGAGCGGGCCTTATCCGGTAATCCTGGTGGTACAGGAAATCTTCGGTTTGCACGAACACATCAAGGATGTCTGCCGGCGGCTGGCGAAGCTCGGCTACCTGGCTGTGGCGCCGGCGCTGTATGCGCGCCAGGGCGACGTGTCGCAGATGAAGGACAACCAGGAAATCCTGTCGAAAGTGGTATCGAAAGTACCGGACGCACAGGTGATGTCGGATCTCGACAGCACGCTGGCATGGGCGGAAAAATCGCATGGCGACGCGCAGCGCGCCGGCATCACCGGATTCTGCTGGGGCGGCCGCATCGTGTGGCTGTACTG
>JBDZVW010000042.1:11527-12708 GCA_040255885.1 Betaproteobacteria bacterium | reverse complement strand
TTCAGGTCCTGGCGGTGGCAACACCGTGGGGGTTCGA
Source organism: Betaproteobacteria bacterium (assembly GCA_040255885.1). GTDB lineage: Bacteria > Pseudomonadota > Gammaproteobacteria > Burkholderiales > JBDZVW01 > JBDZVW01. Next base: position 12,671 of record JBDZVW010000042.1, on the reverse strand, counting down.
GTCCCTTTCTCGGCACCAAATATTCAAGCAATTCTTCCCGACGCAAACGTCCGGCGCCTGTCGTCCGCGAGATACGGTTGATCAGCGCGCCGGCGTGCCTTCCGGCGCCGCGCGCAGATACTGTATCGGCCATGGCGTCCTGCAACCCAGTTCGCGCGCGGCACGCAGCGGCCAGTACGGATCGCGCAGCAGTTCGCGCGCCAGCAGCACGCAGTCGGCCTGCCCGCTGCGCACGATGTGATCGGCTTGAGCAGAACCGGTGATCAATCCGATTGCGCCGGTCAGGATGTTGGCGTCGCGCCGGATGCGCTCGGCAAACGGTGTCTGGTAGCCCGGTCCCACCGGAATCGATGCGCGCGGCACATTGCCGCCCGATGAACAATCGATCAGATCGACACCCAGCGGCTTGAGCGCGCGCGCCAGTTCGATCGACTGTTCCACGTCCCAGCCGCCGTCGGTCCAGTCGGTCGCCGAAATGCGCGTGAACAACGGCAGCTCGTCGGGCCATACTTCACGTATTGCCGCCGCAATTTCGCGCAGCAGGCGCGTGCGATTTTCGAACGTGCCGCCGTAAGCGTCATCGCGGTGATTGGTCAGTGGCGACAGAAACTCGTGCAACAGGTAACCGTGTGCCGCGTGAATTTCGATCACACGGAAACCGGCGTCCCGTGCGCGCCGCGCGGCATCCGTGAACGCGCCGATGACGGCGCGGATGCCGTCGTCAGTCAACGCCTGCGGCACCGCGTAGCCGTCGCTGAACGCCAGCGCGCTCGGCGCCAGCGTGCGCCAGCCGCCATCGGCTTCGGCAATCGATCCGGGCTTGTCCCAAGCCGGACGCGTGCTGCCCTTGCGTCCCGCATGTGCCAGCTGAATGCCGGCGACGCTGCCGTGCTGATCGATGAAGCGCACGACACGCGCCAGCGGCTCGACATGGGCATCGCTCCAGATACCGAGATCCTGCGGGCTGATGCGGCCTTCCGGCGTGACCGCGGTCGCTTCGGTGAACACCAGCGCCGCACCGCCGATCGCACGGCTGCCGAGATGCACGAAATGCCAGTCGTTGGCGTAGCCGTCGGTGCATGAATACTCGCACATCGGCGACACCAGAATGCGGTTCGGAAACGTCACACCACGGACCGTCAGC
>JBDZVW010000042.1:5841-11427 GCA_040255885.1 Betaproteobacteria bacterium | reverse complement strand
GCACATCGGCGACACCAGAATGCGGTTCGGAAACGTCACACCACGGACCGTCAGCGGCTCAAACAGATGCGTCATATCGAGTCAATTCCCGGATGATTAAAAGCGCAACCGCAAAGGCGCGAAGACGCAAAGAAAAGCCGCAAAGAACTTCTGTCTGTACTTTTTTTGCGTACCCTTTGCGCCTTTGCGTCTTTGCGGTTCAGATTTTTTTCGACGCGCATCGGCGATTCCGTCAATCGAACGGATGGTGCAGCGCGATCGTCTGCTCGCGATCGGGCCCGGTCGAAATGATGTCGACCGGCACTTCGCAGATGGCCTCGATCCGTTTCAGATAATCCTGCGCCGCACGCGGCAGCTGTTCGAAACGCGTCAGCCCGACCGTGCTGTCGCTCCAGCCCTTGATTTCCTCGTACACCGGTTCGCAGCGGGCGCAGCTGTCGGCGCCTGCCGGCAGCAGATCGCTGCGCTCGCCGCCGATGCGGTAGCCGACACCCAGCTGCAGCGTCTCCATGCCGTCGAGCACGTCGAGCTTGGTCACGCACAGCCCGGACACGCCGTTGATCTGGATCGAGCGCTTCAGCGCCGCGGCATCGAACCAGCCGCAGCGGCGCGGACGGCCGGTGACCGACCCGAACTCATTGCCGCGACTGGCCAGCAGGCGCCCGGTATCGTCGTCGAGCTCGGTCGGAAACGGTCCGGAGCCGACGCGCGTGGTATAGGCCTTGGTGATGCCGAGCACGTAGTGCAGCGCGCCCGGTCCGACGCCGGCACCGGCGGCCGCCGCACCGGCAACGCAGTTGCTCGAAGTGACGAACGGATAGGTGCCGTGATCGACGTCGAGCAGCGTGCCCTGCGCGCCCTCGAACAACAGGTTGTGCCCGGCCTTGCCGGCTTCGTATAGCAGGCGCGGCACATCGGCGACCAGCGGCCGGATGCGCTCCGCCAGTGCCAGCGACTGATCCAGCGTCTGCTGAAAATCGACGATGTCGGCGTGAAAATAATGCTTCAGCGCGAAATTGTGATAATCGAGCACTTCGCCGAGCTTCGCCGCGAAACGCTCGCGGCTCAGCAGGTCCTGGATGCGGATCGCACGCCGCGCCACCTTGTCCTCATAGGCCGGCCCGATGCCGCGGCCGGTGGTGCCGATCTTGCCGGCACCGCGCAGCGCTTCGCGCGCGTGATCGAGTGCGATGTGATGCGGCAGGATCAGCGGGCACGCCTGGCTGATTTTCAGCCGCGCGGCGGCATCGACGCCGGATGCCGCAAGGGCGTCGATTTCTTCCAGCAGCGCCTGCGGCGACACCACCACACCGTTGCCGATGTAGCAGGTGACCTGCTCGCGAAAAATGCCGGACGGAATCAGCCGCAGCACGGTTTTGCGGTTGCCGATCACCAGCGTGTGGCCGGCGTTGTGCCCGCCCTGAAAACGCACCACGCCCTGCGCGACGTCGGTCAGCCAGTCCACCACCTTGCCCTTGCCTTCGTCACCCCACTGGGTGCCGATCACCACCACGTTCTTTGCCATCTTCAAACCGCTTTCCTGAACTGAACGCCGCACCGTGCGGCATTCACCGTTTGCGCGTGACCGTCTGCCATCTGCCGTCGACAAACCCGAGTTCACGGTCACAGATCAATTCGTCGTCCGCGCTTTCGTCACCGTTGCCGCCCGGCAGATCGGTTATCACCACTTCGCCATTCGCGCGCAGCTCCGCAACCCGCACCGCCAGCGCCGCATCGTCGGGCCGATACGGCGCGAGAATCGCGCGCAAGCCGTCCACCGGCGGATTGACGGCCACCAGCTCGCGCAGATCCATGCTGAACCCGGTGGCCGGCCGCGACCGTCCGAATGCCTTGCCGATCTCGTCGTAGCGGCCGCCCTGCGCCAGCGCGTTGGTGGCGCCGTTCGCGTACGCGGAAAACACCACGCCGCTGTGGTAGCGATAGCCGCGCAATTCCGCCAGATCGAAACAGCGGATGTCGGCGACATCGCGCAAGCGGCCGGAAACCGCGCGCAGATCTGCAAGCGCGCGGCCGATTTCGGGATATGACGGCAGCAGCCGCTCGGCTTCGGCCAGCACCTCGGCGCCGCCATAGAGCTGCGCCAGCGTTTCCAGTGCGGCGCGCGTCGCGGCATCGAGCGGCGCGGCGGCTTCGCGCAGCGCGCCCACGTCGCGCGCCTGCATCGCCTGGAACAGATCCGCCTCCTGATCCGGTGTCGCCTGCGCGTGCTGCACCAGGCTGCGGAATATGCCGACGTTGCCGAGATCGAGCGAGACATGCTCGATGCCGGCGATTTTCAATGATTGCAGCGCGACACGCTGAATTTCGACGTCACTCTCGATGCCGGAATGGCCGTAGAGTTCGGCACCGATCTGCAGCGGTTCGCGCGTGCGGTTGAAGCCGAATGGACGCGCGTGCAGCACGCTGCCGCAATAGCACAGCCGGGTGATGCCCTTGCGGTTCAGCAGATGGGCGTCGATGCGCGCGGCCTGTGGCGTGATGTCGGCGCGCACGCCGAGCAGCCGTCCGCTCAACTGATCGACCAGCTTGAACGTCTTGAGATCGAGGTCGCGCCCGGTGCCGGTGAGCAGCGAGTCGAGATATTCGAGCAGCGGCGGCATCACCAGCTGGTAGCCGTGCACCTGCAGCAGATCGAGTATGCCGCGGCGCAACGCCTCGATGCGCCGCGCCTGCAGCGGCAGGATGTCCTCGATGTACTCCGGCAGCAGCCAGCGCGCACGCAATTCATTCGTCATCGATCGAACCCTTCCCGCATCACCGCCTTCGCCTACAGAACCAGATACAGCAGCAGCAATCCGCCGGCGATCGACGCCAGCCCGATGAAGCGGATCTGGCCGTCGCTCATCGCGGTCAGCCGCCGGAATGTGTCACGCCACATGCCCGGCGCGACGAACGGCAGCAAGCCCTCGATCACCAGCATCAGCGCCAGCGCCGCAAGCAGCGTGTTCATGCACCATGCCGCGCACGCGTTTCGTGAAAACGGCGCGCCGCGCGCGCCACTGTTGCCGTGCCCCGGGGCACGCTACCTGGCCGACGGCTTGCCGGGCGCACGGAAGTACTTGAAGAAATCGGAGTCGGGCTTCAGCACCAGCACGTTGCCCTTGTTCGCCAGACTGCCGCGATACGCTTCCAGGCTGCGATAGAACGCGTAGAACTCCGGATTCTGCTCGTAGGCCTGGGCATAGATCGCCGCCGCCTTGGCGTCGCCCTCGCCCTTGATCTTCTGCGCCTTCGCATAGGCTTCGGCGATGATCACCTCGTGCTGGCGGTCGGCGTCGGCCTTGATGCGCTCGGCCTCGGCCGTGCCCTCGGCGCGCAATTGATTGGCGATGGTCTTGCGTTCGGCTTCCATGCGCCGGTACACCGAATCGCTCACCTGCTGCGGCAGATCGACGCGCCGCAGCCGCACGTCGACCACCTGCACACCGATCTTCTTCGCGTCCACCGCGGCGTTGAGCAGCGTCGCCGCCATGACCTTGTCGCGCTGTCCGGATACGACCTCGCTCACCTTGCGATTGCCGAATTCGTCGCGCAGGCTGGAGTTGATCGTCTGCAACAGCCGCGTCGCGGCCCGCGTCGCATCGCCGCCGACGCTGACGTAATACTGCCGCACGTCGCTGACGCGCCACTTGACGTAGAAATCGACCAGCAGGTTCTTTTTTTCCGAAGTCAGGTAGCGCTCTGCTTCCGACGGTTCGATGGTGCGAATGCGGGTGTCGAAGTAGCGCACGTTCTCGATCAGCGGAATCTTGACGTAGAGTCCGGGCTGCTTGATGATCCGCACCACTTCGCCGAGCCGGAACACGATCGCGTTCTGGCGCTGATCGACGATGAACAGCGTCTGCGTCACCACCACCACGACGACAATGATCGCAACGATCAGGGCACCGAGACTGTTGCGCATCACCGGGTCTCCCTGTCACGGCTGCGGAACGCCTGCCGCGAGCGGCCGGCGTCCTGCGACGACGACTGCGACTGCTGCGTATCGGAATCCGCTTTCGAGCCCGATTCGGGCGTCGCCGGCAGCGCCGACGCCGGCGTCTTGCCCGACTTCTGCAGCAGCTTGTCGAGCGGCAGATAGAGCAGGCTGTTGCCCGAATTCTGATCGACCACGATCGTGTTGGCGTTTTTCAGCACGTCCTGAACCGTATCCAGATAAAGCCGCTCGCGCGTCACCTGCGGCGCCTTCTCGTACGCCGACAGCAACTGATCGAAGCGGCTGGCGTCACCCTGTGCGGTCGAGATTTCGCGCTGGCGGTAGCCTTCGGCTTCCTGCTCGATACGCGACGCCTGGCCGCGCGCCTTCGGAATGACGTCGTTCGCGTAGGCCTGGCCGAGATTCTTCAGGCGATCGCGATCCTGATTCGCCTTCACCGCGTCGTCGAACGCCGCCTGCACTTCTTCCGGCGGCTGCGCGCTCTGCATCGTCACACGGCTGATCGCAATGCCGGTGCCGTAACGATCGAGGATTTTCTGCATTTCCTGCTGCGCCCGCGCGGCCACTTCCTCGCGGCCTTCGTACAGCACGAAATTCATCGTGCTCTTGCCGACCACTTCGCGTATCGACGTTTCGGCCGCCTGCACCACCGCGCCGTCGGGATCGCGGTTGTTGAACAGGTAGTCTTCCGGATTCTTGATCGTGTACTGCACGGCAAACTGGATGTCGACGATGTTTTCATCCTCGGTCAGCATCAGCGACTCGCGCGGCACCTTGTTCTTGACGTTGTTGCGGTAGCCGATTTCGACCGTGCGCACCTGCGCCACGTTGACCGTTTCCACCGATTCGATCGGATACGGCAGATGCCAGTGCGGCCCCGGCATCGTGGTTTCGATGTACTGGCCGAAGCGCAGCACGACACCGCGCTGGCCTTCATAAACGATATAAATGCCGCTGGCGATCCAGATCAGGATCAGCAGCCCAATCACGATCAGCGGCGCCTTGCCGCCGAAGCGGCGGCCGCCGGGCGCAACCGACGGCCCGCCGCCACCGCCGCGGCCGCCGAACAATTGCGCCAGCCGGCGGTTGAAGCGCCGCCATATTTCGTCGAGATCAGGCGGGCCGCCGCTGCCCCCGCTGCCGCCCGGCCGCTGCCCCCACTGCGCCATCCACACACGCGACAAAAGTGAGAACCGGGTTGCCATGGTGGCGCACCCCTCCCTCGTTGAACCCGTCATTCCCTTGAATTCCTGTCTATACGGTGGCTGCCACACTGTCCGCCGTTGCGGCGGCAAGGCTTTCAGCGAGCGCCTGTCGTACCAGTTCCATCCCGGCGCCGGTTGCGGCACTGACCCAAATGCGCGCAATTGTACCATACTCGTTGCGCTCAACCCGCGGCTGCGCGCCGCTGATATCGATCTTGTTCATCACCAGAATCTGCGGAATCGCGGCGGCGCCGATTTCGGCCAGCACCTTGTTGACCTCGGCAATCTGCAGATCGCGGTCGGGATTCGCGGCATCGACGACATGCAGCAGCAGATCCGCATGGACCGTTTCATCGAGCGTCGCGCGAAACGCCGCGACCAGCGTGTGCGGCAGATCCTGGATGAAGCCGACGGTATCGGACA
>JBDZVW010000042.1:0-5741 GCA_040255885.1 Betaproteobacteria bacterium | reverse complement strand
TCCAGCGCCAGGCTCACCAGCACTGCCCGCGTGCCGCTGCCGGGGCGGTCAAACATCAATGCTCAGAGCTTTGTTCGAACTGCAGACTCACGGGCCGGGAGGGGACGACAGTCGAGATCGCATGTTTGTAGACCATCTGCGTGACCGTATTCTTGAGCAGCACCACGTACTGGTCGAACGAATCGATCTGCCCTTGCAGCTTGATTCCATTCACCAGATAGATGGACACCGGAATATGTTCCTTACGCAGCGTATTCAAAAACGGGTCTTGTAACAGCTGCCCTTTACTACTCATGATAACCTCAAGGTTGTCGTTATTCGGAATACCACTTTACTTGATTTTTCAATGAAATGCCATAGCGTCCGCGGGCTGCGTTGCTACCGTTTGCGCTTTAAGCCGTTGTTCGAGTACGGGTTGTTTCCCTGCCGAAATTCGACCCGCAGCGGCGTGCCCTGAAGTTCGAAAGCGCGGCGCAAAAATCGTTCAAGGTAGCGGCGGTAGCCGGCCGACACCCGGTTCAGCGCGTTGCCATGGACCACCACCGTCGGCGGGTTGACGCCGCCCTGGTGCGCATAGCGCAGCTTGGGGCGGACCAGGCCGTCGCGCGGTGGCGCCTGCTGGGTGGTGGCATCGATCAGCGCGCGCGTCAGGCGCGGTGTCGGCAACCGCGCCATTGCCGAGCGATAGGCGACGTCGACCTCGCGCAGCAACGCTCCCACCCCGCTGCCGTTCAGCGCCGATATGTAATGGGTGGCGGCAAAATCGAGAAAAGCCAGCTTGCGCGCCAGCACGCGCTTGGCCTGGTCACGCGCGTACGCGTCGAGACCGTCCCATTTGTTGACCGCAATCACCAGCGCGCGCCCCGCTTCGAGAATGTAGCCGGCAATGTGCGCGTCCTGGTCCGCCACGTCCTGGCGCGCATCCAGCACCAGGATCACGACGTTGGCGTCGTCGATCGCCTGCAACGCCTTGATCGCCGAAAATTTTTCGATCGCCTCCGAGACGCGGCCGCGGCGCCGCATGCCGGCGGTGTCGATCAGCGTGTAGCGCCGGCCGTCGCGCTCGAATTCGGTATGGATCGAATCGCGCGTGGTGCCCGGCTCGTCGAACACGATCATGCGGTCTTCGCCCAGCAGCCGGTTGACCAGCGTCGACTTGCCGACGTTGGGACGGCCGACCACGGCAATCCGCGGGTGATCATCGGCCGTGGCGGATTCCGTCTCGCCGGCCGGAAAATCCGCCAGCACGTTCTCCATCAGTTCGGCCACGCCCTCACCATGCTCGGCCGAAATCGCCAGCGGCGCGCCCAGCCCCAGTTCATGGAACTCTGCCGCAGCAACGCCGCGCGTCAATCCTTCTGCCTTGTTCACCACCAGCCACAGCCGCCTGCCAGATTCGCGCAGGCGCTGCGCGATCTCCAGATCGCCGGGCGTCACACCCTGGCGCGCGTCGACGATGAACAGCACCGCGTCGGCCTCGTCGATCGCGGCGCGCGCCTGCTGCGCCATTTCGTGACGGATGCCGTCAGTGGCTACCGGCTCGAAGCCGCCTGTATCGATCAGCATGTAGCGCCGGTCGCCCATCCGGCCGCGCCCGTAATGGCGGTCGCGCGTCAGCCCCGGCACGTCGGCCACCAGCGCCGCCCGCGAGCGGGTCAGGCGGTTGAACAGCGTTGACTTGCCGACGTTGGGACGGCCGACGAGGACGATGATCGGAGCAGAGGTGCAAACTGGTTCTGACATACTATAACGGCACCGACGCCGAAGGCATACCGTTACATGAGATTCTCGGCTGCCAGGCAGTTGAGCGGTGATTCCCTGCGCCGACAAACAGCAATGGCGCGCGACTACGCAGAAAAACACGGATCGGATTTGGATACCGCAACCTGTGGTGACCTCGGAGTATCAGCATTTCGCCGGAAAACGTTGAGCACAGTGCTCTTGCCGCGTTACAGGCGCCATTGAGAGCGAAAAAGTCCCGCGCGGCTCTTACCTGCTGATAGAGCAGTTTGATCGTATTTCGCGCGCAGAGATTACCATAGCTCCGGAGTTGCTGCTGCGTCTCGTGCAAGCAAGCATTGTCGGTTGTATTCCGAAGTCGACCGCAGCGGCTTTGACGTCATACCTCAGAAAGCGGAGGATGCCGGCAAGGCCAAAACCATCACGGAATTCGCCACCCATGCCCATTTCAGGCTTTGATTTCAGCGCTTCATAATCTCGCCGAGCACGCGTTTCAACGTACTCTGCAGAAAGGGCTTCTGAAGTACGGGCGCGACTCGGAATGAATCGGGCAGAGATGCAGAGCTATACCCCGTGACGAAGACAAACGGGACACCGCTGGATTCGAGTGCGGATGCAAGCGAATGAGTAAGCTCGCCATTAAGATTCACATCCAGGATTGCAACGTCGATGTCAGCATGGGTGACGAGTTCGGCTGCCCGTTCCATACGACTGGCAATGGCGACAACCTCATAGCCGAGGTTGACAAGCATGTCTTCCAGAAGCATGGCCACCATCCCCTCATCCTCTATGATGAGCACCCGGTGACCGGACGTTTCGACACATTGCAACTCGGTCATGGGCGCAGCCCTCCTATTCACCGCTTCACGCTCAATCGAGGATGCTGGTCACAGAGCAGACGACCCCTTCCGGGCGATACTCGATCTCCGCCCGCCCATTCAAATCGTGCGCGAGACCGCGCTCGATCAGCCGCGATCCGAACCCTTTCCGGCTGGGTATTTTCACAGGCGGGCCGCCGTCTTCCCTCCATTGCAGAAGGAGCGTGCCAGGTTGGGGGCCGTCAACACTCCACGTGATCGAAACCCGCCCCGAGCCATTCGACAAAGCTCCATATTTCACGGCGTTGGTCGCCAGCTCATGCAACCCCATCGCGATTGCAAGCGCGCCTTTGGGTGACAGCAATGTCGACGGCCCTTGAACCTGGAACCGCTCAGGACCCGCATGCGGCTCAAGAACCCGCCACAGGATGTCATGAATTTCGGCGCCGGCCCAATTCCTTTCCGTCAGGAGGTTGTGCGCATTCGAGAGAGCGACAAGGCGTGACTCGAATGCTTCGCGCGCATCCAAGTCCGCTTTACGGCCATTAAACGTCTGAGCGGCAATTGCCTGAACAGTGGCCAGCGTATTTTTTACGCGATGATTCAATTCTTCGATCAATAAGGTGCGTTCCTTATGCCGGATAGCCAATTCTTCCGTCAGCTCCTTTTGTTTAAGCATTTCGGCGCGCAACCGCTGCTCGGTCTTCACGAGCGTTTGGTGTGCGATCGCAAGCGCCGCGTGATGCTTCTGGACGGTGAGATCGGTGATCAGGACGCCGTATTCCTTCCTGTCCGGCGACAGGGCAGCGAGCGTGACATGAACCGGAACCGACGCGCCGCCGCAGTGCAGGCTGAATTCGCGGTGGCTGGCACGAGCATGCGTGCTGCCAAGCATGGCCCGGTAAGCGCACCGGCCAGCGACCTCAATGAAATCCTGCAGGGCCATGCCCGCGAGCTTTTCGTGTGGCACTTGCAACAAGGCAGCGAGGGCGAGATTGGAGTAGAGAATGGCGCCCTCTGCGTTGAGAACCGCTGCGCCTTGTTCCATCTGCTCGACAAGGATGCGATAGGGACGATCCGCGCCTTCGAGCGTATACACGCGATTTCCGTGTTCCATCACGAAGGCGTCGACGGCACCTTCTCGAATCGCGCGAAGTGTTTCCTCTGCCTCGTCCAGACGGCGGAGCAGTTCCGCATTCTCGGCTCTCAGCTCTTCAACCGACATGCGAATCAACTCTTTCGACGGAGGTCAAGCCCCAACAACACCCGCTCCTGATCGGAGAGATTGCCTATCAAACGACGCAGCGGAGCAGGCAGCTTTTTGATCAGCGTCGGCACGGCGATGATTTGCTCGTCCTTCGCCAACTCCGGGCGCTGATAAATGTCGATCACTTCCAGACTGTAACGCCCGCGCAAATGCGCTTCGCAGAGTTTCTTGATCGTCTCGAATGCTTCCATCGAGCGGGGAGTCATTCCGGTGACGTACAAGCGCAACTCGTACTGCTGGGCATCGACTTTCTCGTTTGTCGCCTGCTCGAAAGCCGCGGTGGCCGTGTTACGCTGCCGGGGCTCCTTCATCATTCATTCCCGGTGCTTGCGTGCCCTGCGGGCCGCAATTGCAGTCCGACCAGTGTGCGTTCGGTGTTGCTGAGATCCCCGACGATTCTGCGCAGCGGCTCGGGAAGCTTGCGCACCAGCGTCGGGATCGCCACGATCTGGTCTCCAGCGGCCAGTTGCGGTTGTTCCAGCAGATCGATGACCTCTATCGTATAACGACCGGGCAAATGCTCCTCACAGATTCTCTTGAGGTTATTGAATGCGATCAGCGATTTCGGGCTTTGGCCCGCGACATACAACCGTAGCTCCCACAAATCGGGCGCTTGAGCGGCGCCTTTGGCGGCCTCTAACATTGCCGCCCCATCAGCTTGCGTCGACATCGGCCTGGCGGGATTCCGCCATGGCAGAGCGGTTTTCCGCAATCGCATCCTGGCGTTCCTGCCTCTCGGTCGCCAGTTGCTCCTCCTCTCGCTCTTCCATCTCGAATTCCTTCCACATGGCCGCGATGCGGGCCTCCAGCGCCTCACGCCGTCGTGCCCGCTGACGCTGCCTGGCTTCACTTTCCTGCTTGCGCGCGACAGCGGCAGCTTTCTCGCGGGCCGCCTGCGACAGGCGGGCCGAGCCGGTGAGAACGCCTTCGGGGCCGGTGTAGACGTCAAGGATATCGATGCCGTCATCCGTCAGCAGGAATTCGCGCAACTGATTGGAGTGCGACATGCCGCGCGATTTGAGGACATATATTGCACGGTTACGCTCGGCGCCCGCTTCGATATCGCGCAGCAGCAGCCAGGTATCGACCAACGAGGAAATATCCAGGTCCGTTTTTTCCAAACTCTCGCCACCTGAAGTGAGATTGGTCAGCAGCGCGGTGACGCCGTGATTTTTCAGGAAGTCGATCAGGCGCGTCAGCATGGCGGTCGCGTCCCTGCGATCGCCCGCCTCGCTCAAGCTTCCGATCGGATCGAGGACGACGATCTTCGGGCCGAATTTTTGGACCAGCTTGTAGAGTGTTGCGAGATGCATCTCCAAACCGTAAATGGTCGAACGCACGGCGTGGAATCGCAGCAAGCCTTTGCCGACCCACGGTTCGAGATCGACGCCGATGGATCGCATGTTCCGTATGATCTGCGCCGGCGATTCTTCGAACGCGAAATAAAGGCAACGCTCTCCCCGTTGCGCGGCGGCATTGACGAAATGCGCGGCGATACTGCTCTTGCCGGCGCCCGCGGTACCCGAGATCAGAATGGTGCTGCCGCGGTAAAAGCCGGCGCCACCGAGCATCGCGTCCAGACGGGGAATTCCGGTCGGAATGCGTTCTTGCGAAACCTGATGCTGGAGTCCGGCCGACGTAATCGGCAGGACGGAAATGCCGTCGGCATCGATCAGGAAAGGATATTCATTGGTGCCGTGCACGGTGCCGCGATATTTCACGACCCGCAGCCTTCGCGTCGACACCTGATCGATCACGCGGTGATCCAGGAGAATGACACAATCCGAGACGTATTCTTCAAGCCCCTGACGCGTCAGGTAGCGGTCGCCCCGCTCGCCCGTGATGATGGCAGTGACGCCCTTGTCCTTGAGCCAGCGGAAGAGCCGGCGCAATTCCGCTCGCAGGATGGCCTGATT
>JBDZVW010000041.1:11111-12749 GCA_040255885.1 Betaproteobacteria bacterium | reverse complement strand
CACGAATTTCCCCGCCTTATCGAGGCGGGGTGGACGCGAAGCGGACGGGGCGGTGGGCGGCGGCTGAAAAACCGACTACCTTCCCGACACGGAATGCCCTCTGCTATTGGTCAATCGCAGGCAGTTCGGGACGCACGCCAACACCGACCAGCCGTGCCGGAAAATACTGCAGTTGCGGAATTTTCTGCAGCAGCCGCAGTGCCGCCGGCGCGCGGACGCCGCCCGATCCGTCCAGTACCTTTTCGACGAACCGGCGCTGCGCGATGCGCTGCATGGTCTGGGTTACCTTCGTCGGCCAGCGCCGGCGGCGCGCCACCGCCGCGAGATGCGCAGTGGCGAGCGATCCCGTTTTCAATGGACCGGTAATGATGTTCGCGGTCGCGATCGCGTCCTGAACGGCGAGATTGATGCCGACGCCGCCGATCGGAGACATCGCGTGCGCAGCATCACCGATCAGCAGCACACCGGGCGCGTGCCACTGCGGCAGGCGGTTCAGGCTCACCGACAGCACATGCACGTCATCCCATGATCCGATCGCGTCGGTGCGGCCCGCCAGCATCGGCGCATGCGACGTCACCGTTTTCCGGAACGCATCGAGCCCCGCGGCGGCGACCGCATCGTATCCGCCCTTGCGGATCACCAGTGCGATCTGCCAGTAATCGCCGCGGTCGATCAGCAGCAATATCCCGCCGCGATTCACGTGCATGTCGAGTCCGTCGACGTCCGAGTCCTGACGCGGCAGCCGGAACCACAGCACGTCCATCGGCGCGCCCAGTTCCTGCGGCACCCATCCGAGCACTTGGCGCAGCGTTGAATGGCGGCCGTCGGCCGCCACCGTGAGTTTCGCGCGCACCTCGACGGCACCATTGCCGTCCCGGCTTTTGCCAACCACACCGGTAACCTTCGTTCCCTCGCGCATCAGGTCAACCGCCTCGGTCGAACGCAGCAGCGAAAATCGCGGATACTTCGCCGCTTCCGCGGCCAGCATGTCGAGAAAATCCCACTGTGGCAGAAATACGATGTACGGATGCACGTTCGCCAGCCGGCTGAAATCCGCAACGCGAAACCGGCCGTCGCTGAAATTGACGTCGAGGTGCGAAACCTTGCGGTGATTCAGCGCCAGCAGTTTGCCGCCGAGCCCGATACGGTCGAGCGCGTTGAGGGTGGACGGGTGCACCGTGTCGCCGCGAAAGTCGCGCAGGAAGTCGGCATGCTTTTCCAGCACGATCGTGCCGATCCCGGCGCGCGCCAGCAGCAGTCCCAGCATCATCCCGGCCGGTCCGCCGCCGACGATGCAGACGTCGGTCTCGTGCCGCGTCGGTGCAACCGCCTGCTCCATGCCTGCCCTCCCCTCGAATCGGCTGTCGCGCAGCGCTAACCGAAAAGCGCCTGCGCCCGCTTCTGCACTTCGTCCGCCGACAGATCTTCCTTGCGCGTGGCGATATGCCAAGTATAGCCGAACGGGTCGTCCACACTGCCGGAACGGTCGCCGTAGAACTTGTCCTCGATCGGCCTTTGCACTTTCGCGCCGGCCGCAATCGCGCGTTTGAACATCGCATCGACGTCCTCAACGTAGAGCAGAATGCTCGCCGGCGAGCCGCCGATCGACTGCGGGCTGCGCGCGCCCATGTCCGGGAA
>JBDZVW010000041.1:0-11011 GCA_040255885.1 Betaproteobacteria bacterium | reverse complement strand
TGCTCGCCGGCGAGCCGCCGATCGACTGCGGGCTGCGCGCGCCCATGTCCGGGAATTCGTCGGCCAGCATGATCGCCGAATCGCCGATGCGGATTTCCGCATGCCCCACCTTGCCCGGCGGCGACATGATGCGCATCGTTTCCGTCGCGCCGAATGCTTTTTTGTAGAATTCGATGGCGCCGGCGGCGTTGTTCACGATCAGATACGGAGTGGCGGTGTGATAGCCGTCGGGAATGGGTCTGGCGGTCATGATCTTCTCCTTTTGGATCAGGGTCGGAGCGCATGAACGGGTGTCGCACGACACATGAAGCGCCGCGAAAAAGGACAATCCTGCCTGTACTTTCGTGCCGTGGAAAGCCTATGCGACCAGCGTTACCGCATCGCCGACACGTATTTCCCCGCCGCTGCCAGCCACGGCCATCGCAACCGCAAAGGTTGGCTGCTCCTGGGCAAAAGCGCCGGTGAGCGTTTTGAGGATAGGCAAATCCCGCTCGCCGGTTTCGGGATTCGCATGCGTGGCGAGACACCTGACCTTCGGCTTGACCACGTCGAATTGCAGGTTGCCGATGCGAACCTTGCGGCCGATCCACGCCAGTTCTTCCCACGCATCCAGACCTTCAATGGCGATGTTCGACCGGAAACGCCGCTCGTCCAGCGCGGAATCGCCGACAGCAGCGGCAACCGCCGCCACGCTTGCGCGGCCATGCAGCGTCACCCGGCCCGCGCGATCGTCCTGGTAACGCGGCGTCGTACCATCGCCGATCATCCGCAACGGCAGCCGGCCGGGATTGCCGGCCAGCGGATTCTCGTTCAACGCCAGCGCGTATTTTTCCACCGCAGCAACGATTCGCCTGCGGCCGCCGTCGTCCAGCGTCTCGTCAATCAATACGTCACCATTCACGTCGATACGCAGCCGCAATGCCCGATGATCGAACTGAACGTGCAGCTGCGCCAGGCCCGGCGTATTTGCCAGCACCACGCACTCATACTTGTTGCCCCATTCGTCATCCGGCGCCGCCGAATCGGCGAAACGGAATCCGAGCACGCGATCGCCGGCCACGCGCCCGTCGTCGAGGATGGCGAGGGATGCGCATTCCTCCGGGGTAAAGCCTTTTACGGGGTAACGATACAGGGCGGCGACACGCGGCATATGAGCACCAGATGATGGTAATGAATACAGGATGATACGGAAATACCGCGCCGGCCGAATATGACAGACGGGTTTTGACTTGAAACCATTCCCAACTTTAAAATCGAGCCGGACGGACTTCAATCCAGGGAGAAAAGAATGAAAGTCCAAATTGCACGTCTTTCGCCGCACCAGAACGCCAAGGTGTTCGCGGTGCTCACCGCGCTGTCATCGCTGATTTTTGCAATACCCATGTTCGTCGTTTTTCTCATGCTACCGGAAGTCAATGCCGCCGGAAAACCAACCAACGCACCATCTCCCGCGATGGCATTTCTTTTCCCTTTTTTGTATCTGGTAATGGGCTATGTCATGACTGTCCTGGGGTGCTGGTTTTATAACTTCATGTTCAAATACCTTGGCGGTATTGAATATGAGACTCGCGAGCAGTAAAGCATCGCCCGTTGTCTAGAGAGAACCACCGGCCTCTGATTCCAATTCAACCCGTCCGCCCTGCTCACCATCCGCCATCCTGAAACAGTTTCCGCCGCCGCGCTTGGCCTCATACATTGCGGCATCGGCGCGCTGCAGCAGCTGCCGCTTGCTGGCGCCGTGGTCGGGATAGACGGCGATGCCGATGCTGGGTGAAATGTTCACGAGATAATCGTCCAGCTTGAACGGCTGGTCGAACGTGGCGCGAACTTTCGCTGCGACGATTTCGGCCTGGTCCGCGCGCTCGATGCCGTCGATGAGGATAGTGAACTCGTCGCCGCCGATGCGTCCGACCGTGTCCGACGCACGCACGCAATGGACCATCCGTTGCGTCACCTTGCACAGCAATTGATCCCCCACCGCGTGGCCGAAGCGGTCGTTGACCTGCTTGAACCGGTCCAGATCCACGTAAAGAATCGCGAACGCGGAATGCTCGTGGCGTGCCCGTGCCAGTGCGACCTCCACGCGGTCATCGAATGCCTGGCGATTGGGCAGTTCGGTCAGCGTATCGTGGCGCGCCAGATATTGCAGCTGGGTTTCATTCTGCTTGCGCTCGATGGCGGACGCGATCTGGGTGGAAACGAACAGCAGCAGATCCTTGTCCTGCTCGGTGTAACGAACGTCATCCGTGTAGCTTTGCACGACCAGTGCGCCGATCACGCTTTTCTGTGAAGTCAGCGGCACGCCGAGCCAGTTGGAACACTCGTGGCCGTGTATCGGCAGGCCCCGCACGGGCGGATCGCCGACATTGTCCCGCGTCAGCAGAATGGGCTTCCGGCCGCGGATGACCTCGGCGCTCAGCGTGCCCGATTCAAAGGCTTGCGGCAGTGGCGGCCGGTCGTACTGGTCGACGAAATAGGGAAAGGTCAGGACGTTCGATGGCGCGTCGTACAGCGCGACGAAGAAATTGTCGGCACGCAGTAGCTGCGCGACGATGCGGTGGATGCGCTCATACAGCGCCACGAGATTTTCCGCCGTGTGCGCCGCTTCGGTAATTTCGTACAGCGCATTCTGTTTGATCTGGGCGTGCTTGAGCTCGGTGATGTCACGCGCCACCGCCAGCCGCAGCCGGTCATCGTCTGACCAGCGCGCGGACCACATCAGGTGAACGACGCGGCCGTCCTTGCGCACGTAGCGATTTTCGAAATGCTGCTGCAGAAATCCGTCCATGATGCGGTCGACGGCCTGCATCGTGCGCGCCCGGTCTTCCGGATGCACCAGATCGATCATGTTGCGGCCGATCATCTCCTCCGGCTTGTAGCCGAAAGTACGCTCGCATGCCGCATTGACGAAAACGAACCGCCCCTCGGCATCGACGATGCAGACCGCATCGACCAGCAGGTCCATTATCTTGATCAAGCGGTCACGGATTTTGCTTTCCATGTCAAAGCGCTTGCAGCAATGGATACCGGAGGAGAAACGTTATCCATTATTCGTTAAGTAGAGACCGTCACCATGCACGTATCGGCCATTACAATGACGAGGCCGGATCACGGCCTGCAGGGCACGCGTCTCCCGTTTGTTCGCCCCCTTTGCGCAAAAGTATACATCGGACGCGTCGGTCGACGGCAAGCGGGATGCAGCCGCCAGGCGGTGCCGGCCGGATGCACCCGTTCGGCGGGGTTTCCGGTGCATCCCTAGGCCGGTCAGGACACGCCGGCGGCAAAGTTCGCGGAGCCGTTTCGCCTCAAGGTCTTTCCGGGCATTTCAAACCCTTGACAGACAGACCGGTCTGTTTTAATCATATTGGAATGAACCCGAATTTGCGACACGACGGCCCCAGGGAACGGGTACTGGGCGTGGCCGACCGGCTGTTTTATGAACAGGGTTACGTGCGCACCGGCATCAATCAGATCATTGCCGAAGCCGGTGTGGCGAAGGCGAGCTTCTACGATCACTTCCCATCGAAGGAGCACCTGGCGCTCGCCTATCTCGACAAGCGTCATCAGGAGTGGTTGGACAATCTGCGCGGTTTCGTCGAAAACGAAGCGAATCCGAAGAAGCGGATTTCGAGACTGTTCGACTATCTGGAAACATGGCTTGCGGCGGTCAACTTTCGCGGCTGCGCATTTCTCAACATGGCGTCCGAATTTCCGCCCGCAATCGGCCCGGCAGTGCGCGCCCGCATCGCTCAGCACAAGGCACAGCTTCGAACCTATATCCGCCAGCTGGTGGCGCAGGCCCGCGGCGGTCCCGCCAAAGGCATCGCCGATGCCGTGCTGGTGCTGTTCGAAGGCGCGATCATCGAGACACAGGTCACGGCGGCTCCGTGGCCGATAGCGGCCGCGCGTACGGCCAGCATCCGCCTGCTCACCGGATAATCGATCGAACGCCGGCTCCCGGCGCAATCCCCATCCCGGCCGGGATGCGGCTGCGCCAGCACCAAATTCGCGTCACCCCCTTAACCGTTATGAAAGGAATCAGCATGAAGCGTCTGGGCGTCTATGTTTTTGATGGTGTCGAAGTCGTCGATTTCACCGCGCCGGTCGGCGTTTTTGCCGTCGCCCGCCGCATGGATCCCGAACTCGACGCTTTCCTGGTCGGCGACACTGCCGCGCCGGTCAAATCGGCCGGCAACATGATGGTGGTGCCGCGCTACAGCCTCGACGACCGGCCCGACATGGACGCCTTCCTGATACCCGGCGGCATCGGCACCCGCACCGAGATGCACAACGGCCGTCTGATCGAATTCGTGAAGTCGCTGCCCGAAAAAACGCTGCTGGTCAGCGTCTGCACCGGTTCCTGGATCTATGGCGCAGCCGGACTTCTCGATGGTCTCAAGGTGACCAACCGCAAGCACGCCGATCCATCGGAACCGGTGGTGCCGATCGACCGCCTCGCCCGGATCGCACCGAAATGCGTGATCGATCGCCACCGTGTCGTGGACACCGGCCGCGTCGTCAGCGCCGGCGGCATCTCGTCCGGGATGGAAATGGGATTCCATCTGCTGTCGCGGTTCGGGCACGACGACAAATTCATCGATACCGTCGCCTACATAATGGAATATGAACGGCAGTGGGAACTGATGAAGGCGGACCGTCTCATCGAACGCGGGTAATCGAAAGCCGGCCCGGCGAAGTCGTGAAACCTGCGTGTGAGCAGCACGACAGGGACGGGCATCAGGATCATGAACGGACCCGGGGCCGCGGCCCCGTCTGTTTATGAGGCCGGAATCCGGCAATATAATATATTGCGTGCCTTCGTCGCATGACAGGCTGTCGTGCATCGGAGACCGACAAGGGGCTGCAGAGACTTGCAGTCGTACGAACAAGACTGAAAAAACAACCGCCGGCCGGAGCCCTCGATGAGCGACGACGAAATTCATGTACCGCACCACGCTCATCGTCGGGAACGCGGGCTGGCGCAATGGATCGCGATTTTCACCGCGCTGGTGGCGACGTTCGGCGCCATCGTCGGTCACGAGGCGAGCGAGACGGCCAACGAAGCCATCCTCTACAAGAATGATGCGGTGCTGAAGAAGGCGGAGGCCGCGAATCAATGGGCCTATTATCAGCAGGTCAGCACCAAGGCATTGCTGACCGAACTGGCCAAAACGCTGGCGCCCGAAGCGGGGCGGGCGGACTATGACAACAGGATCGCGAAATACGCAAACCAGAAGAACCAGATCCAGGCCAGAGCCGAGATGCTCGAACAACAAGTCACCACGGCCAACACGAAAAGCGCGGCACTGAGAACGCCAAGGCTGAATTTCACGCTGGCGATCATGCTGCTGCAGATTGGAATCAGCGTCGCTTCAGTAACGGTGCTGACGGGACGAGCGTGGCTGTTCGGCGTGGCGGGACTGGCCGCCATCGGCGGCGTGGGCTTCTGGGTGGCCGCGTTGCTCGCCCATTGAACCCGCCCGGCGTCCACCATGCGTTGCGCGCCGGCTGGTGGATCGCCGTCATCGCCTTCCTCAGCGGCATCGGCGGCGGCGTGGTGTTTCCGATCCTGCCGATGCTGGGCATGCAGCTGGGGCTGTCGGCGGCGATGGTCGGCCTGATTCTGGCCGCCAATCGCATTACGCGCATCTTCTTCAATCCGTTTACCGGCGCGCTGGTCGACCGCTTCGGCGCGCGCCGGCCGGTTGCGTTCGGCTTGTTTTTCGAAACCGTCGCGGTGCTCGCATTCAGCGCCGCGCTGCATTCACATTCACCCACGATCTGGTTCATCGCCGGCCGCGTGGTGTGGGGCATCGGTTCGTCACTGATCCTGGTCGGCGCGCTGGCGGCGGTGATGGTCATTTCGACGTACGAGACGCGCGGCCGGCTGACCGGGCGCGTGCGTACGGCGATGGTGATGGGACTGCCGGCGGGCATGCTGCTCGGCGGCGTCATTGCGGACACCGCGTCGCCCAATGCGGCGTTTCTGACTGCGGCGGCGCTGACCTTCGCGACCGGCGCGTGCGCGCTGTTCATCCTGCCGCGCGACAGCGGCGCGCCGGCGCCGGCACACCAGGACACACCCCGCCGCACAATCTGGCGCGATTTGCTGCGAAACCCGCTGCTGCAGGTCATCTGGTGCAGCAATGCGCTGATCTTCTTCGCGGTGTCGGGCGTGCTGCTGTCGACGCTGGTGGTGCTGGTCAATGCCCGCGGCATCCGCGTATTCGACCTCGGCAGCCAGGGCAGCGCGGGCATGCTGATGGCTTTTCTGATGCTGTTCCGGGCGGCGGCGGCGCTGGGCGCCGGGACGTTCCTGGACCGCCGCAGCGGCCGCACCGCGCTGCTGCTGCCGGGCGCATTGCTGACGGCCGCGGGCTTCGCCGGGCTGGCGCTGGCGACCCATGTCTGGAGCATGGCGCTGGCGCTGGCCGCGATCGGCGTCGGCGGCGGTGCACTCAATATCCCGCTGCTGACGCTGCTCAGCGATACCGCCAGGCATCGGACGCAGGGCCGGGTAATGGGACTGTATCAGCTTTACGGCGACATCGGCGGCAGCCTCGGGCCCATCGTCGGCCTGGAGCTGGGCGCGTTCACGGGCTACGGGCCGATCTACGTCGGCGTCGCGTGCATGATGATCATCATCGCCGTGCCGCTGTACTGGCTGGTGCGCCGTGAACGGGCGGCGGCGAACTGACTTCGCGTGACCCGGGCGGGTCGCACATCAGTCAGCGGGCTGCGAATAACTATATATTGCAAGACTTGACCCCACCTCATGGTGAGATCATTTTCGCGCGTATTGCGCGGACAAAGCTAGGGAGCGGACAAGTGCCGTCCCACTGCGCGTCGCGACAACCGGGCAGCCGGATATATTGGTAATCCGGCGGATTGGCGGCGTCGAGCGGCGTCAGCTGGCGCAGTTGATACATGCTTTGTCCCTGATAAAACAGGCGCGCGAAAGCATGCCCGGCGGCGTCCCGCAGCAGTTCGAATCCCACCGCATCGTCCGGCGCCACGTCGTCGGTGGGATAGCTCGACGAAGTCCAGTGGATGTCGAGCATGCCGCCGACGTCGGCGATGTTCGAATCATGCCCGAGCAGCAGCGTCACTTTCGATCCGTTGTTGCCTTTGCCCTGAAGCGCCGCCAGCATCCGTTTCATCAGCAGGGCTGCACGGCGCGAGGCGATATAGTGCGTGCGGTTCAGTATCCTGAATCTTCCGTTGGGCCGCACGCTCAGCATCACGCCGATGTCGCGTGGCGATACCCGTCCCCACCCCACGTCCTTCATCGGCATCCCTTCCAGATATTCGAGCAGAATCGTCTCGGTGCCGGTGTTGCCGATCGCGAGCGGCCCGGTCAGCTTCGGACGTGCCCCCTTCTTCGTGGCATCCAGTGCGGACGGAATGCCGGCAAGGGTGCATCCGGCATGGCGCCCGGCGTCTTCGCACACCGCCCGCGAGCAGCAGCCGGCCACCGTGCCGAACAAATCCAGTGCGGCGCGATTGTCCGCCACCACGCCGTCCACACCGGCACGGCCCAATTGCGCCAGGATCGCCGCCTTCGCAGCGCGCTCGTCGAACGGCACTTTCCTGCCCAGCGGCTTGAACAGCGAATCATGCTTGCCTTGCGGCTTGTGCTTCACCGCGATGCCGCAGCCGGGTGCAAAGCCATCGAGCCAGGATTGCGCGCTGTTGATCGTGCGTTGATCGGAATCCGCGCGTGCCACAACCGCGCCATCGGCCGGACAGCCGGTGGCCGCGACAAGGCCGCGCGCGGCAAACGCCGCACGATCGTACTTTCCCAGCAGCACCAGCCCCTGCGCCCCATGCGGCGTCAGATACCCGGCGGGCACCGGCCATTGCGGCCACGGGTGTGCGGCAATCCCCGGCGTAACAACCGGATTCCCGAACGGCGAACGCACGCCGTGACGCATCAGCATCACCACACGCTCAAGACGCAGCTCGCCCGCCGGCTGCGTCTTCCGCCGCTGGGCGGGAAAAGCCGACACCGCGCTCGACAGCAGCGCGGCGGCGATGACAAAACTGCTCAAAGTCTTAAAATGCAGCGGACGTCTGAACAACATATGACGAGGGGGATAATTTCAATCCATTGACGTGTAGCGCCTGGACTTGCAACACCGTAGTCATCATTATACGAAACATGACAGTCAACCATCGGAATGGCTCCGTTGCCGACACCGCCATCACGGCACTGCGCGACAACGAAGTCATGGTGCGCAACCGCTTCGGACAACGGCTCATCGTCAACAAGGCGGTCGCGTCGTCGTTCCGCCGGCACGGCTGCTTCGACTGGCTGGGGCTGTCATGCATCGACAAGATTCTGAGCGCGCTCGAACGGCCGGTCGCGCTGGACATCGGCGCCAACATCGGCAATCACACTGTCGTGATGGCGAGACATTGCGCCAGGGTCCTGGCGTTCGAGCCGCAACTCCGAACCGGGATCCGGCTGGCCGACAACGTTCGGCTGAACCGCCTGGAGAATGTCGAACTGTACGACTTCGGCCTGTCCGACCGCGATGAGGAAATACCGCTGTTCATCGACCCGGTCGAGAATTCCGGGTCCACCACTTTTTGCCGGTCGCTCGCGGTCGCCGGCTGCCGCGAAGTCCGATGCCGGACGCGCATCGGCGATCAGCTGCTGCAGTCCCTGAACGTCGGACGCATCGATCTCGTCAAGATCGACGTCGAAGGATTCGAGGCTGCCGCACTCGCCGGGCTTCGCCATATGCTGCTGGCCAGCCGCCCCATCGTCTTCTCGGAATGGAACAACAGCGAAACCCGATCATCGTTCGCGGCATTGCGGCTGTTTGACGAAATTTTTTCCGGGTGGTCGTTGCTGACGGTCCACAGCTCGCATTCGAAGCTGTTCTTCCGGAACACCGCTGTGGGCCGGATGTCCCGGCTGTTTTACAAAGTGACCCGGCCGCGCGCGGCGGTGCTGTCGGCATTCGACGCCGCGCTGGATTACTCGAACGTGATCTTCTGTCCGCCCGAAAAGCTGCATCTCCTGCAGCGTTCCTGAGCAGAAAAACCACCACCCCTCCCGCTTCGCTCCTTGCGACCGCGACAGGCGGAGCAGACGCCGTGAAACGAATGCGACCCTGGAGCGGGATGCGGCCGCAGCGCGGTCGTTGCGCCTCTTCGCTGGCCGATCCCCTGCGGGGCCCCTCGGCCAACGCTCCGAGGCGCTCCCCTTAAGAACAGGAGGGGATAAAAAACGGAGCGGTGACCGGGTACAGGTGTTCCCCCCGCCTTATCGAGGCGGGGAACCCGCGAAGGCGGGCGGGGGCGGTGGGCGGTGCCTGAAAAACCGACCACCGTTCCATTTGCATCCGCGAAAAAACGAAGACCACCTGGCATATGCAACAGCTGTTGCACAATCTCTTCCATTTGGCTACAGTCATTGCAGAATGAGTTCAGCCACCTCACCGAAACCCACATGCACGAACCAGGATGATTCTGCAGGAACTGCTGGAACGGAATAGCGGCGAGCTCACGCGCACCGATCGCAAGCTGGCGAGCGTGCTGCTGGCGCATCCGCGCGATTCGGCATTCCTTTCCACCAATGAGATCGCCGAGCGGGCGGCCGTTCATCCGGCATCGGCGGTGCGGCTTGCGCGCAAGCTCGGGTTTGCCGGTTATCCGGCGCTGAGGTCGGCACTGCAGATGGAGCTGTTCAACGAGACCGCAGCAGCGGAACGGGTACGCCGGCGCATCGAGCATCTGGGAAAAGGCGAGGTGCTCAAGGCCTTCGTCCAAAGCGAGATCCGGGCGCTGTCGCTGTTGCCGGAGCGGGTGGATGACAAACGCATCATCACCGCCGCTCGCGCCATCGTGCGCGCCCGCACCGTGTTTTTATTCGGGACCGGGCACGCCGAAACACTTGCCCGCCTGCTCGAAATCCGGCTCGCGCGCGGCGGCTACGATGCGGTGGTGCTTGCTGCGGAGGCACGCGAAGCGGCTGCCGCGCTGCAACGGGCGCGCCGCGGCGATGCGTTCGTGCTGTTTGCCTTCTATTCGATTTCGTCCATGGTACAGCGCATTCTGGCTCACGCCCGCGAGCTGCAAGCCACGACAATAATCATCACGGACATCGTCAACTCGTCGCAACTGCCGCGTGCCGACGTGATCCTGGCGGCGCCGCGTGGCGAAACCGGTGAAGCGCGCTCGCTCGTCGTGCCGATGACAATCTGCAACACCATCGTTCTGCAGGTGTCGCGGCTCGACCGCGGACGGATGATACGCAACCTGGAAAAGCTCGAGGCAATACGCACCCGGCTGGAGCCGGCAAGCTGAAGCGCGCGGCTCGACCTATTGGAAACGTCAACGGGAAATCCCAAGGAGAAGAATTGATGAAAAATGCGCCCGCGCTCCCGCGGTTCATCTGGTGCGTGTTTGACGGCCTGCGGCGGGACATGATCACGCCCGACATTGCGCCCAACCTGCGTGCATTCATCGACGGCGGCGTCGACTTTCCATCGAGCCGCTCCGTGTTTCCGCCGGTCACGCGCGTCAACACGGCGGCGATGGCATGCGGCGCGATACCGGCGACGACCGGCATCATTGCCAACAAGCTGTTCGATCCCAAGGTTTTCGGCGACAAGCTGTTCCACACCGGTCTGCACGATCATGTGATGGCGGCGGAGCGCGCGTACGGCGGGCATTACGTCGCGACGCCCGCGCTCGGCGACGTGCTGGCGGCGCACGGGCTGAAGCTGGCCGTGATCAGCACCGGCTCGGCCGGCACAACACATCTGCTAAATCCGCGCGCAGCCGATCTGGGACACGTCACGCTGTGCCTGAGCGACTGGCGGGCCTCCACGCCGACGGACTACGCGCAAAAGATCCTGGAGCGATTCGGCCCGGTCCCGGCCGATGCCAAACCCAATATCGAGCGCATGACGCGGCAAATCGACATCGCGTTGAACGCGGTGTTGCCCGAAGTCGAGCCGGACGTGCTGATCATCTGGTTCACCGATCCTGATGCCAC
>JBDZVW010000344.1:0-3268 GCA_040255885.1 Betaproteobacteria bacterium | reverse complement strand
CAATCGCGACAAGGCGCTGCAGGTGCTCGAATATCTCGAGCTCACGCACGTGAAGGATGAATACGCGGGCAACCTGTCGGGGGGGCAGAAGAAGCTGCTGGAGCTCGGCCGCACGCTGATGGCGGACCCGCAGCTGGTGCTGCTCGACGAGCCGGCAGCCGGCGTGAACCGCACGCTGCTGAAAAGGCTGGTCGCGAACATCGAGTACCTGCGCCAGGAACGCGGCATCACCTTTCTGCTGATCGAACACGACATGAACACGGTGATGAGCCTGTGCGATCCAGTGATCGTGATGAGCGAAGGGCGCAGGCTGGCCGAAGGCACGCCGGAGCAGATTCGCGGCGATCGCAACGTGCTCGATGCGTATCTCGGGGGGCAGTATGCCGTTGCTGAAGGTTGATGCAATCACCGGCGGCTACGGCGATTCGGAAGTGCTGCGGCGGGTTTCGATTGCGGTGGAAGAACGCGAGATCGTGTCGATCATCGGCCCCAACGGCGCCGGGAAATCGACGTTGATGAAAACGGTGTTCGGCCTGCTGCATCCGCGCGAAGGCAGCATCGCGTTCGGCGATCACGATATTTCGCATCTGCCCGCGTACCAGATCGTGACGCTCGGCATGTGCTATGTGCCGCAGGTGGCGAACGTGTTCACCACGCTGTCGGTCGAGGAAAATCTCGAAATGGGGGCGTTCACGCTGAAGACCCGCGATCTCGACGCGCGCAAGCAGCACGTCTACGAGCTGTTCCCGCGGCTGCGCGAGCGGCGCAGCCAGCTCGCCGGCAAAATGTCGGGCGGCGAGCGGCAGATGGTGGCGATGGGCAGCGCACTGATGCTGACACCGAAGCTGCTGCTGCTCGACGAGCCGACCGCCGCGCTGTCGCCGAAACTGGTCGACGAGATTTTCGAGCGCATTGCGCGCATCAACGAGACCGGCGTTGCGATCATGATGGTCGAGCAGAATGCCAAGCAGTCGCTGCGCATGGCGCATCGCGGCTACGTGCTGGCGAATGGTGAAAATCGTCACGAAGGCAGCGGCCGCGAAATGCTCGACAACCCGGAAGTCGGGCGGCTCTATCTCGGCGGATGATGATGGACCGCGACGGCACCCAGCTGCAGAGTCCGGAGCCGGCGCAATCGGCGGTGGTGTCGGAATCCGCGCTGGCGTCGCCACCGGTGGTTTCCGCGGCGGCGGCGCGGCGCAGCCGCGTGCGCGCCGTGGCCGGCAGCCGCCTGTTCGTGTGTATCATCCTGGCCGGCATTCTGGCACTGTTCTGGGTGATCGGGCTGGCGCGCGACGAGTCCGTGTCGCGCCTGCTGTCGCTGACCGTGTGGGGCATTGCGCTGGGCGGCATCATCGCGCTCGGCAGCATCGGCCTGACGCTCGCCTACGGCGTGCTGAAATTTCCGAATTTCGCACATGGTGCGCTGATCACGACCGGCGCGTACATCGCGTTTGCGATTGTCAACGTGATTCCGCACAGCGCGCCGCTGCGGCCGTTCTCGTTCGGCTGGGAACTGCTCGCCGGACTGGTGATCGGCATGCCCGCCACCGGCGCCGTCGCCGTGCTGTTCGACCGCATCGTCTATCGCCGGCTGCGCCGCAGTCATCCGACGCTGGTGCTGTTCGCGATGGCATCGCTGGGGGTCGCGTTCGTGCTGCGCAGCATCCTCTATCTGGCGTGGGGATCGGACTTCCGTTTTTATTACGAAGGTCGCGCCAATCCGGCGCTGCACCTGCCGTTCGATGTGCGGGTGCAGGCCGACCAGTTTTTCAACCTCGGCCTGGCGCTGGTGCTGGCGTATCTGGTTCACCTGCTGCTCACGCGCACGCGGATGGGCAAGGCGATGCGTGCCACCGCCGACAATCCGGATCTGGCGCAGGTGCGCGGCATCGACACCGAGCGCGTGATTGCCTGGACGTGGTTCATCGGCGGCGGCCTGGCGGCGGCCGGCGGCGTCACCTTCGGGCTGGCGTCGCAACTGCGTCCCGAGATGGGATTCATCATTCTGCTGCCGGTATTCGCATCGGTCATACTGGGCGGCATCGGCAACCCGTATGGTGCGCTGGTCGGTTCCATCATCATCGGCGTCGCATGGCAGCTCACGGCGGCCGCGACCAATCCGTCATACGGCCCGGGCGTTGCGTTCGGCATCATGGTGCTGATGCTGCTGATACGCCCGCAGGGCCTGTTCGGGCGGGGGTAGCGGCGTGGATCACGTGAACCTGGTGCGGGCGCTGTTGCTGGTGGTTCCGGCGGTGCTGGTGTGGCTGATCGTGCTGCGGCTGCGCGCCGCGTGGCGGCTGCTGCTGAGCATCGTGCTCGGAATCGTCAGCGCGTTCGCGCTGACGCTGATGCTGGCGCCGGGCGATCTCAGTTACCTGGTGTCGTTCGCGACGATGGGCGCGATCTACGCGATCCTCAGCCTTGGCCTCAACAGCCAGTGGGGATACAGCGGCCATCTGAATTTCGGCGTGGTCGGATTCTTCGCGGTCGGCGCGTTTACCACCGCATTGTTCACGACCGCGCAGCCGACCGGCCTGATGGCGCAGTATTCGCAGCAGGCATTCGGTCTGCAGTTGCCGTTTCTGGTCGGGGTCATCGCCGCCGCGGTCGTCTCCGGCGTGGTCGGGCTGCTGATTGCAGTGCCGGTGCTGCGGCTGCGTACCGATTTTCTGGCGATCGCCACGCTCGGTATCGCCGAAATCATCCGCCTGATTTTCCAGAATGAGCGCTGGATCGCGAACGGTCCGCAGCCGATGCGCGGCATTCCGCAGCCGCTGTCATGCCTGTTCGATCATCCGGCGACCTGCGGCTGGCTGCCGAAGGCGGCCGCAGCCTTCTTCTCGCCGATGCAGCCGCGCGACTACATCTATTTGTACCTGTTGATCGTCGCGCTTTTTCTGGCAGCGACGTACATCGTGCTGGAAATCGCGCTGCGCTCGCCATGGGGCCGGGCGCTGCGGGCGGTGCGTGACGAAGAACAGTCGGCGGCGATGAGCGGCAAGAACGTGACCAGTTTTCGCGTGCAGTCGTTCATTCTGGGCGCGGTTGTGATGGGGATCGGCGGGGCGCTCTATGCGCATTACGTCACCAGCATCGACTACAGCCATTTCAAGCCGCTGTTCGGAACCTTCATCGTGTGGGTGATGCTGATGTTCGGCGGCAGCGGCAACAATCGCGGCGCGCTGCTCGGCGCATTCGTCATCTGGGCGGTGTGGACCGGAACGGCGTTTCTCGCGACCGCGCTGCAGCCGCTGCTGCACGC
>JBDZVW010000343.1:0-3269 GCA_040255885.1 Betaproteobacteria bacterium | reverse complement strand
CGCAGGGCCATTACGCCGAAGTGAGGAAACTGATCGCGCCGCTGCTCAAGATGGCGCGCCCGCACCCGGAAGCACTGTTCCTGTCCGGACGGCTGCATCTGGTGCACCGGCAGTGGACAGCGGCAGCGAACGATTTCCGGCGCATGCTGCAGGTCAATCCGAATCTGCCGCGGGTGCGTCTGGAACTGGCACGCGCACTTTATCTCGCCGGCGACTACCAGGCCGCCGAATATCACTTTCTGCTGCTCACCGGGCAGCATCTGCCGCCGCAGGTATTGAAGAACGTGCAGTATTTCCTGAAGCAGATCCGCGAAAAGGCCGGCTACTGGGGCGCTTCGGTGGCGATCGTGCCGGATACCAACTCCAACCAGGCGACATCCGTGCAGACGGTCGTCATCGACGGCCAGACTTTCACGCTGCTCGACAATGCCCGCCAGAAGAGCGGCGTCGGACTCTATGTGTCGGCGCAGGGACGGCGCAATTTCGGCAGCGGCCTGCGCAATTACGTGCGCGGCTACACGCAACTACAGGATTACCGCGGCAATTACGCCGATTTTTTCTATCTGCGCGGCGCGCTCGGCCATGTGTTCAGCATCGGCAACGCCACACTTGACGCCGAGATTGGCCTGCATGGCGCCCGCTACCAGAGCGCGCTGCTCTATGACGGGCTGGCGGCACGTGCAGTGCTGAAGAAACCGTTGCGCGACAACGTGCTGTTCGTCAGTACGCTTGACATGCTGCAGCTGAATTACGCCCAGACCTATGATTACCATACCGGAGTGCAGAGCTTCTGGGTCAACGGCGCGCGTATCGCGCTCAGCGATTCGACACTGGTCAACGCCGATGTGATCGTCGGCGCCAGCACGGCGCGCAACAACGCGTTCGCGTTCCACACCGCCGGCGGGACGCTGGGGGCGACCAGTGAACTGAGTCACGGCATCACGCTCGGCGCGCAGGCCAGCATTCTGCGCAGCAACTACCTCGCGCCCGATCCATTCTTCGGCCAGACGCGCGGTGACACGACGCTGCAGTTCGAAGCCAGCATCCAGCAGCGGGCATGGCATTACATGGGATTTTCGCCGCGATTGGTGCTGTCGCGCACGATCAATTCGTCGAACATCCCGTTTTATTCCTACACCCGCACGCTGGTGCAGATTGCGCTGACCCGGAATTTCTAGAACAAAAAAGCGATTCCGTTCATGGTTCGACAAATGGCCCGCCCGCTTTGGCAGGTTTACCATGAACGGAATCAGTCAAGCGTTGCGGACGTGCATCGTACCGTTACTGCTTTGCGCCAAAGGCGCCGATCAACTGTCCCGCACTGCCCTTCAAGTTGTAGGCACCGCCGATTTCCTCGGCGTGAGGGCCGTAAAACTTGCCCTTCGCCGTTCCGGACAACGTGCCGGCACGGCTGACCGATCCGGAAAACCCGTTGTCGGTGATCGTCAGATTCCCTCCAAAATTGAGATCGGATCTGTTAATACCCGCGGCCTTCGTATTGATGGTCGAGAAGCTCATGCTGCCGGTGCTGAAATTCGCGGTTGCCGACACGTCGGCACGCGTTGCGCGCGCGCTGGTGAGATTACCGCCAGTGACCAGATAACCGGCAGCGACACCCAAATAGGTTGCCTTTCCGGTTTTCGGCATCGCGCCCACCGGCGTTACGTCACCGGTCGAAAAACTCTGTCCCTTGAAGCTCGACGGGATCAGGCTGCCGTTGCCGGCGAGATCGACCGTGGCCCATTCACCGAAGGTCTGATACTGCCAGCCGTGAGACTGTGGATTTTCGATGCTTGCCAGCGTCCAGTTCGATGACGTCCTTTTTTCGAAATAGGCAACGGTTCCGCTTGAACCGCTGTATGGCAGCGCTATGTTCGTCAGACTGACGGTAGGATCCGACAGCGTCACGCCACCGGTATTTCCACCGGAATCCGTCGACAGTCCGAGCTTGAAGCCGGGATCTTCGGCCGGGCCGCTCAACGTGGCAGGATTCAGCCCGGACGCGTTGACGACGACGGCGCCGCTGTGCGACGCCTGACCCCAGCTTCCGAACGCGTTGCCGGCGCCACCGCTTCCACCGCCGCCGCCACCGGTTCCGGTGCCGCCTCCGCCACCAGTGTTGCCGCCGCCGGTATTTCCACCACCGCCATCATCGCCGCCGATCGTGCCGATCGCACCGGAATCACCCGAACCACCCGAGCCAATCACGACGGGCGCACCCGGCACACCGCCGCTCCCCGCCACCAAACCGCCACCACCGCCGCCGCCACAAGCTCCTAAAGCAGCTGCAACTGCCAGCGCCAACGCCAATCTCACCGTTTTCATCTTCTGCTCTCCGCTTGTCAGGCGGAAACGACCACCGTTCGGCAATGCCGGGCAACTGGCTGAACTCGACATGCCACCGCTATTCCGGTGAGAAGCAAAGCCGCTGACCATCGCATCCGGCCGTTTTGCGCGGCCATCTCCCCGTCCCATCCCTGTCTGCTCGTCTGCGTCAACAGCATTATCCATGCCACAAAATTATCGCGGACTGTTATGTAAGCGTTTTTCACTGTCGGCAAATTCGGCCAGCGCGCGTGAGTGTTAAGATTTCTTAACGGATTTACGGCAACTATCGTCATTGCCGTGAAAAATGATGTTCATCCTTGTTTACAACGATACAGAAAAGCAGTCGATTCCTTTGCATGTTATCGTCAGCAAATTGCGCATGACGGGATGAGAACAATGCCCGATTCCGGAGTACTATGCCGGCTCATCGAATGTGAGAGGTCTCCATGTCCGATCTGAACGATCCCAGAGTGCTGTTTGCGGCGGAACGCACGTTGCTCGCGTGGATGCGCACCGGCTTGACACTGATGGGATTCGGTTTCGTCATCGAGCGCTTCGGGTTGTTTCTGCGGGTGCTGGTGCCAAATGCCCCCCGCATGCTGGTCAATGAAACCGTGTCATTCTGGGTCGGGGTCGTGTTTATCGGGCTCGGCTCCGCTGTTTCGTTTTTCGCCGCGCTCCAACATCAGCGCATCCTCAAGACGTTCAGGCCGGTGGAAATTCCGCGCGGCTACTGGTTGCACCTCGGCATCATTTCAAATCTTATCGTTGCGCTGCTCGGCGTCGCGATTATCGTTCATTTATTCGGCGGTCTGCGATGACCAGGCCGTCTTTACTTCCATAGCGGCACCGCGTATCACGTACGCGTGCTGATGCGCTCCCGGCGAAGTTTCGTCGGCAACTGCACCATTTCGTCGAAACAAGCGACGCGATTGCCCCGT
>JBDZVW010000342.1:0-3294 GCA_040255885.1 Betaproteobacteria bacterium | reverse complement strand
GGAACGCGCGATCGCCGATGATGCTGCTGTTGCCGTAGTCGATGTCGAGCACCGGCGCGAAACTCAGGTCGACGCCGCAGGCAAGCAGTTCCGCGGCCAGTACGTAGCCGGTGTGCTCAGCGACCTCGCGTGCGCGCGGCGGGTCCCTATCCCACAGGTCGCCGAGGCGCCGCATCGGCGATATCGCCGTGAAGCCGTCACGGAAGCGCTGCACACGCCCGCCCTCGTGATCGACCGCGATCAGCAGCGCCGGCCGGCGCAGACCGTGAATCTCGGCTGTCAGCGCGGCGAGCTGCGACGGCGACTGGTAGTTGCGGGTGAACAGAATGACACCGCCGACGAGCGGGTGCGTGAGCCGCCGCCGATCATCGTCGGTCAGCGCCAGCCCGGCAACGTCGGCCACGACCGGTCCCAGTGAAAGGTTCCTCGGCGGATTCATGATTCAAGTATCACACAAGCGCAGGCAATGTTCTGCTCGTCGCTGATCGTTAGATGATGCGCGGTGATGCCACGCGCTGCAACGACGCGTTTCAACGCAGCATTGAAGGCGAGGCCGGGCTTGCCGGCCGGATTCTGTGTGACGCTGATGCATTGCAGCGTCACCGGGTAACGAAAGCCTGTACCCATCGCTTTCGAAAAGGCCTCCTTCGCCGCAAAGCGATTGGCAAGGAACAGTACCGGCCGCACGCTGCGCACGTAGGCGTCGCGCTCGCCGGGTGTCAGCACGCGCCGCACGAAGCGCTCGCCGTACTTCACCAGCAGACGCTCGACGCGCTGCGGTTGAATCACGTCGATGCCGATGCCGTGGATCAACGTGCACCCGCGATCAACGCCTTCATTTCACGCACCGCCGATCGCCAGCCGACGAACACCGCGTGCGCGACGATCGCATGGCCGATGTTGAGTTCGCGCACTTGCGGCAGTGCTGCGATCGGCAATACGTTGTGATAATTCAGGCCATGGCCGGCGTTGACGTGAAGCCCGAGCTGGGCCGCATGGGCTGCCGCGGCACGCAACCGTTCGAACTCGGCAGCACGCGCGGCATCGGTTTCGGCGTCGGCATAGTGGCCAGTGTGAAGCTCGATTACCGGCGCGCCGCTTTCGCGCGCGGCATCGATCTGCTCTGGTACTGCGTCAATGAACAACGACACCCGGATGCCGGCGGCGGCGAGCTCATGGCAGGCCTCCTTCACGCGGGCAAAATGCGCGACGACATCGAGCCCGCCTTCAGTGGTCAGCTCCGCGCGCTTTTCCGGCACCAGGCAGATGTCATGCGGCCGCACGCGCAGCGCGAACGCGACCATCGCGTCGGTGACCGCCGATTCGAGATTCATGCGCGTCTTCAGCGCGTCGCGCAGGATCTCGACGTCGCGGTCCTGGATATGGCGTCGGTCCTCGCGCAGGTGCAGCGTGATGGCGTCTGCGCCGGCGGTTTCCGCCATCAGCGCGGCCTCGATCGGGCTCGGATAGCGGGTGCCGCGCGCCTGACGCAGCGTGGCCACGTGGTCGATGTTGACGCCGAGCAGTATCATATTTTTTGCAGGTCCTTCAGCAGCTGCCGGGTGTGAAGCGGCTTGTCGCCCAGGTAATGGTTCAGCACGCTGCGCATCAGCAGCTTGCTCTGCGCCGCGGTGACGGGATCGCGATAGTCGCCGGCGTCGACGTCGATCAGCGTCTGTCCGGACAATTCGGGGTCCGCTGCCGCATCGCCGTCGGCCACCCGCACCGGGCCGCGCTCCATGACATAATGATAGCGCGCATCGGGCTGCAGCGGTTCGCCGCTGGCCGCGTCGCGGTCAAGGATCAGCGCGTAACCGAGTTGCGCCAGCAGCTCTTTTTCGAAACGCCGCAGCGTCGCCGCCTGGTCCGCGCCCGCTGCGAGCGTGGCCAGCGTCGCACCGTACGCCGCAAACAGTTGCTCATGCGGATCGTCGCGCGCCAGCAGCCGCAGCAGCAGCTCGTTCAGATAGAACCCGCAGATCAGCGGCGATCCGCTCAGCGGCACCATGCCGCCCTGCCATTCCGCCTTGTACAGCGTGCGCAGTTCGCCTTTCCCGCCCCACGCCAGCGTCAGCGGCTGAAACGCGCGCAGCGTGCCGCGCAGCGCGGAGCGCGGCCGTCGTGCGCCGCGCGCGACCAGCGCCACGCGGCCGTTGTGGCGGGTGAACGTCTCGATCACCAGGCTGGTTTCGCGAAACGGGTAGCTGTGCAGCACGTAGCCTTCGTCGCTGTCCTGGCGGCCGCGGCTGCGCGTGGCCGCGGCAGCGGCTTTGGGCGGTGCGGGGTTGTCGCGGTCTGACATCTATGCAATCAACAAAAACCTGATGGAAGGGGTCGGCGCTCCTTCAAACGTCTCCCTGCATGTCGGTGATAAAACGCTCGTCGTCGGCCCAGCCGCGCCGCACCTTGACCCACACGTCGAGGTATACGCGCCCGCCAAACAACTCCTCCATGTCGAGCCGCGCCTGCGTCGCGATGCTCTTGAGGCGGCTGCCGCCCTTGCCGATCAGCATCGCCTTGTGGCTGTCCTTGCTGACGACGACGACGGCATGGATGCGCCTCAGCTCGCCGTCCAGCTTGAAGGTCTCGATCTGTACGGTGGCCGCATACGGCAGCTCGTCTCCGGTCAGGCGGAAGATCTTCTCACGGATCAGCTCGGCGGCGAGAAAGCGTTCGCTGTTGCGCGTGATTTCATCGGCATCGAACAACGGCGGTGACTCTGGCAGCAACGGTGTCAGCGCCGCCGTCAGCTCGCCCACCTGCGTGCCGTCGGCCGCCGAAACCGGAACGATCGCGGCAGCGTCGCATTCCTTTCCAAGTTGTGCGATGAACGGCAGCAGATCATCCTTGCGCCGCACGCGGTCGATCTTGTTGATCGCCAGCACCAGCGGCGTGCCGTGCGGCAACAGCGCGCGGATCGCCCGGTCACGCTCGTCGTAACGCAGCGCCTCAATCACCCACAGCACCGCATCGACGCCCTCGATGCTGCCGGCCACGGCACGGTTCATCATGCGATTGAGCGCGTTCCGATGCTGTGTCTGGAAGCCCGGTGTGTCGACCAGCACGATTTGCGCGTCCGCGGTCGAAACGATGCCGATGATGCGCGCGCGTGTGGTCTGCGGCTTGCGCGACGTGATGCTGAGCTTGCAGCCGACGAGGCGGTTGAGCAGCGTCGATTTGCCGACGTTGGGACGGCCGACGATTGCGACGCGGCCGGCGCGGTACAATGGGTTTGAATCGTTAACCACAGAGACACAGAGACACAGAGGTGAGAAACACAAAAAGCTGAACCGC
>JBDZVW010000341.1:0-3298 GCA_040255885.1 Betaproteobacteria bacterium | reverse complement strand
CGAATGTTGGCGGTCGGAAAGCCGAGCTCGCGTCCGAGCCGGTCGCCCGCCACCACCCGTCCGCTGATCGCGTAGTCGCGTCCGAGCAGTTTCCGGGCATGATCGAGATCGCCTGCGGCGAGCGCTTCCCGCACCGCGGTGCTGGACACG
The DNA here is from genome assembly GCA_040255885.1 of Betaproteobacteria bacterium. Classification (GTDB taxonomy): domain Bacteria; phylum Pseudomonadota; class Gammaproteobacteria; order Burkholderiales; family JBDZVW01; genus JBDZVW01. Next base: position 3,148 of record JBDZVW010000341.1, on the reverse strand, counting down.
CGCACGCCATCCAGCCGGAAGCTCGCCATCGCTTCGACCTCGAAGCCGCAGCGTCCGGCCGCCTGCTCCAGCATCGCAAAGTCCCCGGCACGACGCGCGCCGAAGCGGAAATCGTCGCCGATCAGCAGATAATGGCACGCCAGCCCGCGCCGCAGAATGCGTTCGATGAATTCATCGGGCGTCATGCTTGCCAGATCGCGATCGAAGCGGCACACCTGCACCCGGTCGACGCCGTACCCTTGCAGCAGTTCCAGCTTCTCGCGCAGCGAAGTGAGCCGCGTCGGCGCGCCGTCGGGCGCGAAAAACTCGCGCGGATGCGGCTCGAACGTCATCACGGTGACCGGCAAATGCCGGTCGCGCGCCGCCTCGGTGAGACGCGCGAGCATCGCCTGGTGACCGCGGTGAATGCCGTCGAAATTACCGATCGTCAGCGCGCACGGCCCGGCCGCGGCGGAAGGAATGTGGCGGCAGATGTCCATTTCCGGGGAAGATTGGGATTTTAGCGTGTTTTGCCCGAAACGGTCGAGCGAACCACCTCCGGTCAACGCAACCGTCATCCCGTCGGGCGACGGGACTTTTTGTTAAAGTATGCAAATGGTCTCCGACGCCGTCGATCTCAATGCCGTCCGCCGCGTGCTGGTCACGAAGCTGCGCCACCATGGCGACGTGCTGCTCACGTCGCCGGTGTTCCAGGTGCTGCGAAACCACGCGCCGCACGTCGAGATCGACGCGCTGGTCTACCGCGACACGGCCGACATGCTGACGCTGCATCCGGCAATCACGCAGGTGCACACCATCGACCGGCAATGGAAACGGCTCGGCCCGCGCGCGCAGCTGGCGGCCGAATGGGCGCTGTTCAAGACGCTGCGCGAGCGCTCCTACGATCTGCTGATCCACCTCACCGAGCATCCGCGCGGCGCGTGGCTGTCACGGCTGCTCAAGCCGCGCTTCGCCGTCGGGCGGCGGCTGCCGGATCGCGGCGCGGTTCGCGACCGCCTGTGGCGCCGCAGCTTCAGTCATCTCTATGTCTTTCCACGGGCGACCCAGCGCCACGCGGTAGAACTCAATCTCGACGCGCTGCGCCGCATCGGTGTCCAGCCGGATGCCGCGGAGCGCGCGCTGGTGCTGGTTCCGGGCGACGCCGCCGACGCGCACGTCAACAATCTGCTGGCGCAGCACGGACTCACAGCCAAAGGCTTCATCCACATTCATCCGACGTCGCGCTGGCTGTTCAAATGCTGGACCGAACAGAACATGACGGCGCTGATCGCGCAATTGCAGCAGCGTGGCGAAATGGTGGTCGTCACCGCCGCACCGGACGAACGCGAGCAGGCGATAGTGCGGGCGATTGTGGCGCCGCTGGCGCAACCGGTGATCGACCTTTCCGGGCAGCTCACTCTCAAGCAGCTCGCCGCGCTCACCGCGCGCGCGCGGCTCTTCATCGGCGTCGATTCGGCGCCGATGCACATCGCAGCTGCGGTGCAGACACCGGTGGTCGCGCTGTTCGGGCCCAGCGGCGAAGTGGAATGGGGACCGTGGCAGGTCGCGCATCGCGTGATCACGTCCGATCATCCGTGCCGGCCGTGCGGCAACGACGGCTGCGGCGGCGGCAAGGTCAGCGAATGCCTGACGACGCTGCCGGTGGCCCGTGTGCTGGACGCTGCGACCGGGCTGCTCGAACGCGCATGAGCGCCCTGCGGATCGCGCTGATCCGGCAACGCTACAATCCGTACGGCGGCGCCGAGCGCTTCGTCGCGAATGCGATGCAGGCGCTGCAGGCGCGTGGCGCCGAAATCACGATCGTTACCCGCAAATGGCAGCCGCAATCAGGCGTCGAGGCGCTGGTGCTGAACCCGTTCTATATCGGCAGCCTGTGGCGCGACTGGCGTTTCAGCTCGGCAGTGTGCTCGGCGCTGCAGCGGCAGGCGTTCGACCTGGTGCAGTCGCACGAACGCATCGCCTGCTGCGACGTCTACCGTGCCGGCGACGGCGTGCACCGCGAATGGTTGGCGCAGCGGCGGCGCGTGCTGTCTCCGTCCGGACGCCTGCGCATCGCACTCAATCCCTATCACCGCTACCTGCTGGCCGCCGAACGCCGGCTGTTCCACAATCCCCGCGTCAGGGCGATCATCTGCATCTCGCAGATGGTGAAGCGGGAAATCATGCAGCATTACGGTGTTGCCGAAGACCGGCTGCATGTCGTCTACAACGGCGTCGATACGCAAGCTTTTCATCCGCGCCTCAAGCAGGAGCACGCGACGCGCGTTCGAGCCGGATTCGGCATTCCCGAGGATGCCATCGTATTCCTGTTCGTCGGCTCCGGCTTCGAACGAAAAGGTATCCCGGTGCTGCTGGAAGTCATGAACACATTGCCGGTGCAAGCGCATCTGCTCATAGTCGGTAAGGACAAAGCTCTAAGAAAATACTCCGAAACCGCGCGCCAGCGTGGTTTCGGAGCACGCGTGCATTTCGCCGGCGGGCAGAACGACGTGAAGCCGTTCTACGGCGCGGCCGACGCGCTGGCATTTCCGACGCTCTACGAGCCTTTCGGCAACGTCGTGCTGGAAGCGATGGCGTGCGGGCTTCCGGTCATCACCAGCACCAAGGCCGGTGCGGCGGAAGTGATCGAGGATGGCGTGAACGGCTACGTCTGCGATGCACTGGATGTGCCGGCGCTGAGGCGCGCAATGGAAGCGCTGTGCTCGCACGAACGCTGCGCCGCGATGGGTGCGGCGGCGCGTCGCACGGTGGAGCCGTATACGTTCAACGCGATGTCGCAAAGGTTGATCGCGCTTTATGAAAGCCTGCTGGGGACGCGTCAAGCCACGTCAGAAGGCGGGAACCAGGGGTGTACGATATGATGCGCGCCTTTGCCGCAGACTGATGAATCCGGAAGACAATAATTGGCTGCTGCAAAAGCCGGAGCAATCAGTAATGTCTGCTTCAGAATTTTGTTGGTCGCTCCTGAACATCCACTTGAGGACGGCAAGATGGCTTCGGCAGACGCCGCCCACCACCCCGTCGGCTGCGCCGCCACCCCTCCTCATTCGAGGAGGGGAAAAGGTACGGCGCGACGGCCGGGGCACGAATCTCCCCTCCTTATCGAGGAGGGGTGCCCGCGAAGGCGGGCGGGGTGGTGGGCGGCGCT
>JBDZVW010000040.1:0-12877 GCA_040255885.1 Betaproteobacteria bacterium | reverse complement strand
CCACCAGCAGCGTGTCGCATCCGGTCATCAGGTCCCAGCTTGGCTTGGTGCCGAGCAGGCCGATCGAACCGGTGACGAACGGCAGATCATCGGGCAATGCCGCCTTTCCGAGCAGCGCCTTCGCCACGCCGGCGCCGAGCAGATCGGCCGCTTCGATCACCTCGTCCGCGGCGCCCAGCGCGCCGGCGCCGACCAGGATCGCAACCTTCTGTCCGGCGTTGAGCACATCGGCGGCGCGCTGCAGGTCGGCGTCCTGCGGAACGATGCGCGGCGCGCTGTAGCCGACGCCGGAATGCACGGTGCCGTGTACGTGCGGCGGCACCGGCACCGCGTCCATTTCCTGCAGATCGTTGGGCACGATGACGCAGGTCACGGTACGTTCCGCGATCGCGATCCGCACCGCGCGGTCGATCACGTGACGCACCTGCGCCAGCGTGGTGGTCATCTCCACGTATTCGCCGGCGACGTCCTTGAACAATGAATCGAGGTCCACTTCCTGCTGATAGTGGCCGCCGAGCGATGCGCGCGCCTGCTGCCCGACGATCGCCAGCACCGGCTGATGATCGAGCTTCGCATCATAGAGACCGTTCAACAGATGGACCGCGCCCGGCCCCGACGTCGCCAGGCAGACTCCGATCTGGCCGGTGAACTTGGCATGGGCGCACGCCATGAACGCGGTCATCTCCTCGTGCCGCGCGCGCACGAATTCGAAGCGGTCGTCGGCCCTGCCCAGCGCGCCGATGATGCCGTTGATGCCGTCACCCGGGTAGCCGTATATCCGGCTTATTCCCCAGTTGCTCAAGCGCTGCAGCAGAAAATCACCGACCGTATCCGACATCGCAAGGGATCCGTCCTGAAACGTTGACGATCGATGCACACCATGACGGTTGCATCGAGTTGTGCCTCCGCGGTGCGGCGTCCCCGTGTTCGCGCCGCCCGGTGAAAACGAAAGTGCCGATCACAGTGGAGCATGATTGATGCCAGCGACCACCTCGCGGGAAACGCCGCGCGACCGGCCACGGACAGCGTGCGGTCACTCCGCTGCGGGTAATTTTTACGCAGTTTTTTTGTAGTTTTTCCAATGCGGTATTGCGCGATCGGCCGCCCCCGTGCCGAACGCGCGCGGCGCCCAATGGTACGGCCGTTGCTTCGTTCGACATGCTGCGCGTTGGGCCGCAGCATCGGTTTATGACAGGAGCGAAATATGGCAAGAGGCAGAAGACCATCCTCGGCCGCGACGTCGAGGAACGCGACGACGAGCGCGAAAACGCGCGGCATCCAGGAAGCGTCGGCGCAAAGCGGCAAATCGTTCGAAGGCAGGACCGAGGCCGAGGCAGAAGCCGAAATGCTGCGTGATCCCGAGTTCGGCACGATATCGCAGGGCAGCGCGCCGGCACCGCAACCGCTGTCACCCCAGGAGCGTCGCCGCCTGATCGAGGAAGCGGCGTACCGCTGTTACCAGCAGCGTGGCTGTCGGCAAGGATCGCCGCTTGATGACTGGCTGAAAGCGGAAGATGAAGTCGATCGCATGCTGGCGCCGCGCACGCACGGCGGCGGCCATCCGCACTGAGCGCACAGCGCCAGGCGATGCGTGATACGGATGGCGGCGTCTGCGTCGAGACCTGGCGTTGAACGGACAAAGCGCATGCGCGTGCCGGGCCGCTCACGCGACGACAAGGTGCACAGGCGCCTCGTCATGCAAAGAAGCATTTTCGTCGTCGCTCCCGACAGCGGCGACCACCGCCGATGGAACGTCATCGAAGAAACGATGGCGAGGGCGATCACGGATTTCGACGACAAGGACGGCGCGATCGACTACGCAACCCGGCTGGCGAGGGCGGAAACAGCCGGACGTGTCGACGTGCGCAACGAAAGCGGGTCGATAGAAGCAACGCTCGATTTCGACAGTGGCGAACGCGACCGTTGAGTCGAGTCGGGTTGATGACGAATCAATCCGGCTGCGCATCCGGCATGAACGGCGCGTTGCGGGTTATCCGCAACGCGCAACAAAATGATTGGCTTGCATCACTCCGGCCCATCTTCTGGCGGGAGACGGGTGGGCTGTCTGTTGCCGTCAAGGAGTCAGCAAATCCATGTCCGACCGGCAGTCCGTGAAACTTCGTCGCCCGTATCCCCGATGTTTGGGAGCCGACGACAGCAACGAACCGAGTCTCTCCCAGGTACACTCCAGCGTGGCGGTGCAGCCGGCGGCCGCCGCGTGGTTTCGTCGGCTGTTCGTCTTCATGGGTCCGGGCTACATGGTTTCGATCGGCTACACGGATCCCGGCAACTGGGCGACAGATCTTCATGGCGGCGCGTCGTTTGGCTACACACTGCTTTTCGTCATCATGCTGTCAAACGCGATGGCGATCGTTCTGCAGGCGCTCGCGGTGCGGCTGGGCATCGCCACCGGCCGCGATTTGGCGCAGGCCTGCCGCGCTTACTACGCGAAGCCGCTCAATCTTTTTCTCTGGATCACCTGCGAACTGGCAATCGTGGCGTGCGATCTCGCCGAAGTGATCGGCACCGCGCTCGCGCTGCAGTTGCTGTTCAACATCCCGCTGCTCTACGGCTCGATAGCCGCCGGTCTCGATGCGATCCTGCTTCTCTACCTTATGAACCGGGGCTTCCGCTATCTGGAAGGGTTCGTCGTTTCGTTGTTGATCGTGATCGCCGCGTGCTTCACGATCCAGTTGCTTGCGGCGCAGCCCGCGGCGGGAGACGTGCTACGCAACATGTTAATCCCATCGCCGCAAATCGTGACCAATCCGGCCATGCTCTACGTCGCGATCGGCATCATCGGCGCCACGGTGATGCCGCATAACTTGTACCTTCACTCTTCCATCGTACAGACGCGCAATTTTGACAGGAACGACAGCGGCAGGCGGGACGCCATCAAATGGGCGGTGGCCGACTCGACCATCGCACTGGTTCTGGCCTTGTTCGTGAACGCGGCGATTCTCATCGTCGCAGCCGCGGCCTTCCACAGCAGCGGTCATCAGGACGTAGCCGAGATAGGACAGGCATTCCGGTTGCTGTCGCCCCTGCTGGGGCTCGGCATCGCGTCGGCCCTGTTTGCTGTTGCGCTCCTGGCGTCGGGTGTGAGCTCCACGGTTACCGCCACCCTTGCCGGACAGATCGTTATGGAAGGTTTCGTGCGCCTGCGCCTTCCGCATTGGGCGCGGCGGCTGATCACCCGCGGTCTCGCGATCATGCCGGTGATTGCCGTGATTGCGATCTACGGCGACAAAGGTGTCGACGGTTTATTGGTGCTCAGCCAGGTCATTCTTTCCATTCAGCTGCCGTTCGCCGCGATACCTCTGGTGCATTTCGTCTCCAGCAGGAAAAAGATGGGAAATTTCGCCATCGGCCCGGGTACCGCAATGGCCGCATGGGCGATGATCGGCATCATCCTGATCCTCAACTTCAAGCTGCTCTACGATACCTTGATGGGCGGGAGCATATAACGGCGCGTGAGAACCACAATAACAGCCACAGCGATTTCGGATATTACCCGCCAAAAAAAGACGCAGCTCCGTCGGGAGCTGCGTTCAATCTTCACCTGAGGAGGAGGGGGAGTGCAGGTGAAGCCAACGCCGGCCCGATATCATCGAGCCGGCGATGTCAACCAGCCGGGAATCTTCACGTCATGGTGTTCCAGCATCCGCGCCTTTATTTGCCGGTGTTGTTCGGCGGCTCGTTGCGATTGCCGGCTGCGCCGTTGCGTACGGCCGGCGTGTTTGCCTGGGGCACTGCCGGCTTCATCTGTGAAGTATCGCCGCCAGGCGGCCGGTTGCGCTCCGTGCTGCCTGATTCGCTGCCGGTGCTCCCGGATCCGCTTCCGCTCATGCCGGAAGACGAATGCGGTTCTTCGGTGCATTGCGGACTCGACGGATTGCTCTTGCACTCGGGCGACATCGGCGTGGTTTCCGATGGTGTGCCGGCTGACTGGTTGGTGCCGTGTGCACTCGGCCCGTGAGTGATATTGCCGCTGCTGCTGCCCGCTCCGTAGTCTGATCCCGGCGCAGCAAACACTGCACCCGCAAAACCCAGGCTCGCGCTGATCAGCACCGGCGCAGCAGTCCAGTACAACGTTCGTTTCAGTGATCGCATGATCAATCTCCTTTCGGTATCCCACAACTGACTGTCCGCGCCGAGCGGCGCAAAATCATGATCGCCAAGACGTGCCGCAACCGGCTGCGACTAGCGCCGCTCCACATGGCCGTTGACGATACGCACCGCATCGCCGACTCTGACATCGGGTTCAGTGGCCTGCGTGACGGCCTGGTCGGAGCCGTTGTCCATGTGCACGGTGATCCGGTATGCAACGCCGTTGGCAGCCTGATTTTCGTTGTGCCGCTTCTGCAATTCGTGTCCGGCGTAGGCGCCGCCCGCCGCGCCCGCCACCGTCGCCGCAGTATTGCCGCGCCCGCTGCCGACCTGGTGGCCGAGCAGGCCGCCCACCACCGCACCGCCGACCGTCCCCAGCACGGTGCTGCCGTTGCCGCTGGTATTCACTTGCTGGATGGCGGTGACGACGCCGCAGCTGTCGCAGGTATAACTTTCGTATTGCGCGCCGCTCGCGGTTGCCGGGGTTCCATAATCATTGCGGCCGTAACTGCCGGTGGTACCGCATGCAGCGAGCATCGCAAGCGACATCAGCGCTACTGTCCACGCTGCGAATTTCAGATGCATGGCCGTCTCCTTGCCGTTGTGCCGTTCATCGCACCCCGCCGTGTTCGGTGCCGCGGCGCGTCCATCGTGGATGGCACTAAAGCAACGCCCATGCCACCGATTTTTTTGTCACGGCGATTGCGGTCGCGTGGGAAAAGACCCGCCGCCACAGGCGCTGCGCAGCCCGATCGCGCGCCCTGCTGCCGACGCGGCACGGCTGAGTGGAATTCGTGGTAAAAAAGGCAGGGAACCGGTGCAATATTTGCAATAGCGCTATAGCAGGCTTTCCCACATGCCCGACAGCCATTGCTCGATGCGCCTGCCGACCGGGCGCTGCCTCCACTTGTCCGGCGTGATTTCGATGGAATTCGCGCGATCCTGCTCGAACATCCGCTCTATTTCGTCGCCGAATGTGGTGCTCAGCACCACCGCATTGATTTCGTAGTTGTAAAGAATGCTGCGCCAGTCAAGATTGGTGGAACCGACCGTCGCCCACACACCATCGATCACCGCAGTCTTCGCATGCAGCAGCGCTTTTTTTCGTTCGAATATCTTGACGCCGGCTTCCAGCAGATCCTCGTAATGCGACTGCCCGGCATAAAGCACCACCGGAACGTCGGTGACGCTCGGCAGCACCAGTTCGACATCGACGCCGCGCCGTGCCGCGTCCTCCAGCGCTTCGAGCGTCTGCGGTGTCGGCGCGAAATAGGCATTGGTCAGATGCACGTATTGCTGCGCATGGGCAATGGCCGAAATCAGCGTCAGATACATCAGGTTGGTCGGCGTATTCGGCGAGCTGCCGATCGCATGCACCAGGTCGTTCCCGGCCGGTTTGAGCTGCGGGAAATAACGTCCGATAAGCGGCTTGCCGTGCTGGCCATTCCACATTCGCATGAAAAGCTTCTGGAACTCGGCGGCCACCGGACCTTCGATTTCGACGTCTGTGTCGCGCCATTTTATTTCCTTTTCGCGGCGCGACGGTTTCTGCGCCCTTCTCCCCAGCTTGTGCAGCAGCTGCTTTACCGGCCCGCTGGCATAGACGCCGCTGACATTGACGCCGCCGGCGAAAACCGTTGCGCCATCGATGATCAATACCTTGCGATGATCACGCTGGTTGATCGTCCAGTCGCCGTGCGCATAAGCCGGGTTCACCGGGTTGAACTCGACAACATTGATTCCTGCCTGCTTCATCCGGTCGAAAAATGCGCGCGGCGTATCGAGACAGCCGACGCTGTCGTACATCAGATTGACCTGCACGCCTTCGGTCTGCTTCGCGATCAGCAGGTCGGCAAACTTGTGCCCGGTTTCATCGTTCTTGAATATGTAGATGTTGAAGTTGATGTTGTATTTCGCGCCGCGAATCGCCTTGAACATCGCGGCGTAAGTTGCCGGCCCGTTCTTCAGCAGCGTTACCTTGTTGCCGGCGACCAGCGGCGTTCCGACGGCGGCCTCCTCCACCGCAACGTGGCGCTTCAGCAACCAGGTTTTCCGGGCGTCGCCCCCCAGCCTCGACAGGATGGCCTGGGTACGGCGCGCCGGCAGCATGCCGTCGGCCCCCCTGATCTGCGGCGGCCGGCCCGCGGCCAGTTGCGCCTCCAGCACCGGGCTGACGCGCGGCGCCGTCGCGCAGCCGGCGCACAGCAGCGCCAGCGCAGCAGCCGCGACGTACCGCCGCGACCCATGCCGGCACCAGCGATCGGCCGTTCGCGTGGAACGCAATGCAATCATTGGAAACCTCGGACGATACGGCGCACGGTTTGTGCTTCTACAATTGAAGAGCATAGTCCGGGCCAGTGCGCACGGGCCATCGGATCATTGATTGCCGAGACAACATGATGAATCCGCAAATGCATGAGTCCGATCAGTCGGCCCCGTCCGAGGCCATCGAAGCGGCGGCCGGCGAACCCGACCTGCTGGTGAACAATCGCTGGCTGGGCATCGCGATATTCGGCGGCTTCGTGCTGGCCATTTGCTACACGCTGTATTTCGCCAGAGAGCTGCTGCTTCCGATTGCACTTGCGATGTTGTTCGCATTGCTGCTGCAACCCGTGATGCGGGCCTTCCGCCTGTTGCATCTGCCGGAACCGGCCGGAGCACTCATTATCGTACTCGGATTGCTGGCCGCCATCGGCATCGGGGTCTATCTGCTTGCCGCCCCGGCTGCCGAATGGCTTCACAGGGCGCCGGCCAGCCTGCCCAAACTCGAGCAGAAATTCAGCGAACTGGCCACACCGCTGCAACGCATCAAGAAAGCCACTGAACGAGTGCAGCAGGCAGCCAGTGGGGCGGCGACCGAGCCGGAACCGGGCACCAGCAAGCCACGTGAAGTCACGGTCAAAACCAGCCTGCTGGGCAGCAGCGCGCTGTGGTCCGGTACGGAAAGCTTCGTGGTGAGCGCCGTCGCGACCCTCATATTGCTGTACTTTCTGCTGGCCGCCGGCGATCTGTTTCTGCGCAAGACGGTGCGTGTAATACCACGCTTCCGGGACAAGATCACGGCAGTCGAGGTGGTGCAGGAAATCGAAAGTGAAGTCGGCCGCTATCTGTTTGCGATCAGCATGATCAACTTCGGACTCGGCTGCGCGATCGCGGCGGCCATGTATCTGATCGGCCTGCCGGACGCGCCGCTGTGGGGCGTGATGGTGATGCTGCTCAATTTCATGCCCTATGTCGGCGCAACGATCAGCCTGATCGTGCTGTCCGCGGTCGCATTGCTGACGTTCGATGAAATCGGACATGCGCTGCTGGTGCCGGCGGTTTTTCTTGCGTGCAGTATTGCGGAAGGGCAGTTCATCACACCGACGCTGGTCGGCCGCCATCTGACGATGAACCCCGTGGCCATTTTTCTGGCACTGCTGTTCTGGGGCTGGCTGTGGGGCGCGGCCGGGCTGCTGATCGCGGTGCCGATGCTGGTCGCATTCAAGATCATCTGCGCGCATGTCGAATCACTGGCCGCGTTCGGAGAATTCCTCGGACGCTGAACACGCGGCCCGGCGCACGCGGTGGCGTCACACCGCGCGTCTGCGTTCACGACAGGACGCTGTGAATCGTGGTCAGGCGGCGCATCGAGCGGCTCAGTACCGACACGTCGGACACCCGTGACGTCATGCCGACCACGAATGAATACGCGGCGATCACGAACAGGAATATGATGCGCTCTGGTCCTGCGATTGCGTATGGCTACGCGTCGTCTGGCGATCCGCCTGCGCAATGACGATCCATGCGAACGCAAGATACACGATCACGCCCACGTCCCAGCCGACGATGATGCGGGTCTCATCCGATACCCACATCCGGCCCGGCTGCAAAAAAAATGCCGCGATCCCGACGGCGACGGCAGCGATGATCCGGTACGATGGTCTCAGTCGGAAAACCCACGATCGCTCCGGTTTGGCGCTCATTGATTCTCGGTCGTGCTTCACGTGCGATCATGCGCCGGCGGCGCACATCGTTCACTGCATTTCCGAATCGCCGGCGAGTCGCCGCCCCCCCCACTACCGCGCGAAGAATCCGCCGCGCGACATCCGCTGCCTCATCGTCACATTCGGCCGAACAGCTTCGCGAAATGTCCATGCTTCACGGGACGGTACGCATTCACGACGGAGCCGCATTTTTCACGCACCAGCACCATGCGGCCCTGTCTGGCGCAGGCGCGACGGTCCGCATGGTCGCCGGCATCGTGCAACTCATCGAACACTCTTTCGGTCGCGTCCGAGTCTTCTTCATACGAATGCGTACATCGGATTTTCCCTGCGCAGGGCGTCGGATTTCGCGCACCGCGCCTGCGCTACATCGATGCGTGTGTCGTGTCAGGCGGCACGCGCGGATCAAAATCCTGCCACTGGCCCTCCTTCCAGATGCCGTTGGCCTGCTCGACGTCTTCGGCGCCCTGCTCGCGCAGCATCCGCGTCACCGCCTGCGCTGCTTCCTCATCGTCGACGCGCGCCGCAATCATGACGCCGGCGGCGCGCGGATCATTGCGTTCCCGTGTCTCTTCGCGGCGCGTGCGCATCCTGCTCGTCGCCCCGCTCAGCGAGCCGGCATAACCGCCCACCAGCAGTCCCAGCACCGGCACTAGCCAGTAATGCCACGCCACCCAGTAGAGGATGGCGCCGATGATGACGCCGACGATCGCGCCGATCAGCGTTCCCAGCCAGGCGCCCCTGCTGGCCGGGCGCGCGCCGGGATCGGCGTACTCGTCGCCGCCGATCGGAAACTGGTCGTGCTGCCCCGGCGGATTCAGATAAAAAACACTGACGTCTTCCGCCGCGAGTTCATGCGTATGCAGATGCCTGGCGGCCTCGTTCGCCCGTTCGAAATTCGAAAACCGTCCCGCTACGATCAGAGCCATGATGGAACATTCCTCAAATACATCCGTTCGCAATAAACGCAAATTGCATTCCAGACCATGACGGCGCGCTTGCCGCGCGGCAGCCGAAAAATCATCCTCTGCCGGCATATCGCGGCTGGCGTTTTTGACACGGGATTGTAATTTTTACAATGAAAGAACCGGATCGGGCGTTGCGGCCGGCTCGCCCACGGTACTCTCCATCGACCCGCCTACATCATCCGTCCGACATGAAAACCGCCGCCCAAAAGTCCCAGCACGCCGATGATGATCAGGTAGATCGCGACGATGTAGTTCAGCAGCCGCGGCACGATCAGGATGAGGATTCCGGCAATCAGCGATACCACGGGCGTCAGCATTACGTTCATCGAATTTCCTTTCTTCTTTTGAAACGGAAACGGGGCGGGCGCCGCGTAATGTGCGCGTGACGTCGCGCATCCCGCGGCAGGCTCATGCACCGCGATCGCGCGGAGCGGGACGGGCGAGCAGCCGGTTATATTCCTTTTTCATCGCCGCATAGCACTCGCAGGTGCGCGATTCGAGCTGCGAGCGATCGACGATCGCGATGCGGCCGCGGCGATAGTGAATGATGCCGTCACTCTGGAGTTTCCCGGCCGCCTCCGTGATGCCTTCGCGCCGCACACCCAGCATGTGGGCGATCTGCTCCTGCGTCATGAATAATTCGTCGCCGGTCAGCCGGTCGACGTGCATCAGCAGCCAGCGACACAACTGATGCTCGACCGAATGATGCCGGTTGCATACCGCGATCTGTGCCGTCTGTGTCATCAGCGCCTGTGCGTAACGCAGCAGCGCGTGCTGCAACGTGTCGTTGTGCGCAAAGAGCCGCTTCAGTGACTCGCCTCTCATCCGGAACGCCTGCCCGGTGGTCTCGACCACCGCCCAGTTCGGCGTGGTGCCGCCACTCAGCACCGACATGATACCCACCAGGCCCTCATTGCCGACGATCGCGATTTCGGCCGACGCGCCGTTTTCCATGATGTAAACCAGCGACACGATGCTGGTAACGGGGAAATAGACGTACTCCAGCCGGATGCCGGGTTCGTGAACGACCCATCCGTGAGGCAATGACACCGGTTCGAGATACGGCACCAGCTCACCGTAAGTGTGGTCCGGCAACGATGCCAGCAGATGGTTCCGCTGCGGACTGCGTGGTTCGCACATGCGCCCTCCGGTTTTTTTTGTATTGTCCGTTTTTTTGGCGTCACCCGCACGCATTTCGAGGGCCGGCTCTCATCCAACGCCCCTTAAAGTGTCAGTCCTTGAAACACCACTCGTTGTCAGCGCCGACGCCCCAGGAACAAAAATATGATGAAAAGAATTATTCCGATAATGAAAAGTATCTTCGCGATTCCGGCCGCAGTGCCGGCGATCCCGCCGAAACCCAGCAATCCGGCAACCACGGCGATGATGAAAAATACCAGAGCCCAGTACAGCATCGGTTGACCTTTACGACCATTGACGGGCCGGCGGCGCCGGTGGCGGTGCCGGACGATTGACAGTCACTTTTCATTGACACGGGGCGGCATCGCCCGGTCCGCCGGCGCACCGGTATGTTCGGGCGGCGGCGGCGGCGCTGCGTTGTGATGCTGCTGCGCCGGGCTTTGCTGCGCTTTCGCTTCCGGCGTACGGTTCTGCTCCGCAATCGTCGCGTACGCCGGCGCATTCTGAAGATCGCTCTTCGACAGGTGAACGATCGCGCTTTTCTGTCCAGGATCGAGACGAATTTCGTTCAGCGGCAACGCCACACGCTTGGCACCGAGCCCCAGAAAGCCGCCGATTTTTACGACGACCCCGACCAGCCTGCCACTCTCGTCGATCACCAGATTGCCAACATTGCCGATCGGATTGCCGGTCTGGTTGACCACCGGGATCCCGATCAGATTGCTGGACAGCATCTGCCGCCCTGACTGCTGCGTGAGAAACCGGGGGCCGGATTGCGACTGCACCCGTGTGGGCGAATTCGGCGCCGGCGCGCCGGGCTCCTGCAATGGCGGCTGCTGTTTCGCAGCGCTCGCGGCCATGCTGAAGATGGCGCACAACGAAATCAGTGATGCGTGCAGCAACACGCGATTCATCATCATGATCTCCGGAATTTGAAAATGGAGGCCGATGACGTCAAAGCCCCGACTCCCATTCGCTGACCTGCTTTTCCGCTTCGTCTTTCGTGATGCCGTACGACTCCTGGATCTTGCCCACCAGCCGTTCGCGCTTGCCATCAAACTGGTCGAGATAATCATCGGTGATTTTTCCCCAGCGCTCTTTCGCGCTACCCTTGAACTGCTTCCAGTTTCCTTCAATGCGATCCCAATTCATGAGAATCTCCTATGCAAGCGTAATAACACCGAGCCGATCCCCTTTCGCCGCGGATTCGATCAGGCGTGAAGGAAAGCGCGAGTGACGCTTCCGTTTCCGCAATTAAGAGGCCAGCGCGTTTCGCATTGATAATCAAACGGATGTAATCGATAACGGCGGTTCGGGATGTAACTCTTTCAGAGCCGCTTGCAAGAATTACAGAAAAGGCGGCGACACGGCGCCGCGACAGCGGCCGCGGCCGCGCCCGACGTACTGTGATCACCGTTTCAAAACAGGCCGTCACAACGGTTGCCGCTTCCTGTCGGGACCGCTGGTACGGCAATTGCACACCGAAGCGACGTAGCGAATTGACGATTCGCGCCAAGCATTCCGATCGTTTTATCAAGGAGCCTTTTATGAAGACGAACAAGTGGCTGACGAGCTGGGTATTGATATTGTCGGTGTTGTCGCTTTTTGCCGCGCTCGCCGGCTGTGCCAGTACGCCGACTTCCGACAGCACCGGCCAGTACATCGATGACGCCACCATCACGACCAAGGTAAAGGCGGCATTCGTCAAGGACGATGAAGTCAGCGCGCTTCACATTCACGTCACCACATTCAAGGGCGTCGTGCAATTGAGCGGCTTCGCGGACAATCAGGACGAGATCGACCGTGCGGTCGAATTGGCGCGCAACGTCAAGGGCGTCAAGTCGGTGAAGAACGACATTCACCTCAAATAGGCGGCGAATCGTTTATGTCGGCGTGCTGGAAAGCGTTACGATAAATTTTTTGCTATGTTCGGTAGCGCACCAACAAGTCCGCTGATGCATGCCACAATGGCGGCAAGTTGAGTCAATTGAGTGCACGATAGCCGCGACCGGTTTTTTGAATCCCTCCCCCCATTTGCCCCGCTCTGCCGGGGCTTTTTTTTGGGTGACGAACGTGCCGCTCAGGCGCGCCCGACAAGTCCGTCGCGCAATTCCCGCACGGATACCGGCCAACAAGGACGTTGAGGGTCTGTGCCGACGGGATCGTTACGGTGAAGGGTCAGGATGCGTCGTGAACCGCAGGTTCGCAGGAACCGGCCGACAGCCACATTGTGGCGCAGGAACGCGCGGCAAGGTTCGCACACGCGTGCGGCGGCGCACCCCGCCGCGGAATTGCAGGACTATTCCGTTCCGGTCTTGCGCCAGTCGCCGGCAAACTCCGGAAGCAGCAGACTCATCCAGCTCGACGCCGGGAATCGCGGTGCCACCGCCGGCGTGTCATGCGCATTTCGGGAATTGCGGCGCTCGACGTTGCCGAGTCCATGCCTTTCGAGCAGATTGTAAAGCGTCATGCGCGATATGCAGAGCTTGCGCGCAGTTTCCGACAGGTTGTTGCCGCACAGGCGCAGCGCGTGCTGCACCGCTGCGCGCTCGACCGCCGCCCGTACCTGACAGAGCGGCAGCATCTGCGTGCGGATGCCGCGAAACAGTTCCTGCATTGCGGGGCTGGTGCCCACCATCTCTTCGTCGCTTCCCGCCACGCTGTGCCCGGCAC
>JBDZVW010000340.1:0-3306 GCA_040255885.1 Betaproteobacteria bacterium | reverse complement strand
GTCGATCGCGACCAGGCGCAGGCCTACGGCGTGAAGCTGTCCGACATCTTCAACGCGCTGCAGAGCACCTTCGGTGCGCTCTACGTCAACGACTTCAACAAGTTCGGCCGCACCTACCGGGTGCAGCTCCAGGCCGAAGCGCCGTTCCGTTCGACGCCGGCCGACATCTCCAAGGTGTGGGTGCGCTCCAGCACCACCGGCGACATGGTGCCGCTGGCGACGCTGGTCGATGTCAAGCGCGTCACCGGACCCGAGACAGTGGACCGCTTCAACCTCTTTCCGGCCGCCAGCGTGATCGGCAACGCCGCGCCCGGGTACAGCTCGGGCCAGGCGATCGCAGCGATGGAACAGGTCGCGAAACAGGTGCTACCGTCCGACTACAGCTACGCCTGGAGCGGCATTTCGTACGAGGAAAAGAAGGCCGGCAGCACCTCCACGATGGCATTTGCGTTCGGCATCATCATGGTGTTTCTGGTGCTCGCGGCGCAGTACGAAAAATGGTCGCTGCCGATTTCGGTGGTTCTCGCCGTGCCGTTCGGGCTGTTCGGTGCCATGCTGGCGGTGTGGCTGAGAAGCCTGTCGAACGACATCTATTTCCAGATCAGCCTGCTGACGCTGATCGGACTGGCGGCAAAGAACGCGATCCTGATCGTCGAATTCGCGGTGCTCAAGCACGACGAAGGCATGCCGGTCAGGGACGCCGCGCTGGAAGCCGCACGATTGCGCTTCCGTCCGATCCTGATGACGTCGATGGCGTTCATCCTCGGCGTCGTACCGCTGGCGATCGCAACCGGCGCCGGCGCGGCCAGCCGGCACTCGATCGGCACCGGCGTGGTCGGCGGCATGCTGTCGGCAACCTTCCTGGCGGTGTTCTTCGTGCCGCTGTTCTACGTGCTGGTGAGCCGCCGCAAGCGGGGCGCGGCACACGACGACGCCGGCACCGAAACGACCGAAGGAAAGCCGCAATGAAACGCTGGCTGATGCTAGCCTTGCCGCTGGCGCTCACCGCCTGCATCAACGTCGGACCCGATTATCAACGGCCCGAACTGCATCCGCCGCAGCACTGGCGCACCGGCAACGCCGACACGCAGCCGATCATCAACGGTGACTGGTGGAAGCTGTTCCACGATCCCGCGCTCGACAGTCTGATCGACAGCGCGCTGGCGCAGAACCGCGATCTCAAGATCGCCGCGGCGCGCGTGGTCGAGGCACAGGCGAATCTGGCGCTGGCGCGTTCGCAGCAGTTTCCGGCGGCGAATGTGCAGGCCGGCGCGGTGCGCAACCGCGCCACGATGAACGGCACGCCGGCGCTGTCGGCGGGTACGCAGGCAATAGCCAACGATTACACTGCCGCCGGCAGCGCCGCGTTCGAGATCGATTTCTGGGGCAAGTTCCGGCGCGCCACCGAAGCCGCGCGCGCCAGCCTGCTGGCAACCGAATATGCGCAGCAGGTGACACGGCTGACGCTGATCGCCGATGCCGCAAATGCCTACTTCAATCTGCGCAGCCTCGACGCGCAACTTCAGATTGCCCGCCGCACGCTGCAATCGCGGCGCGAATCACTGGCACTGCAGCAGAAACGCTATCACGGCGGTGTGGTGCCGGAGCTTGATGTGCGCCAGGCCGAGGTCGACGTTCAGGCTGCGGCGGTGGCGATTCCGGGACTGGAGAACCAGATCGCGACGCAGGAAAACACGTTGTCCACGTTGCTGGGGCGTTATCCCGAAAACATCGGGCGCGGCCTGGCACTGGCCGACCTGACGGTGCCGCCGCAGGTGCCGGCAGGGTTGCCGTCCAGCCTGCTGGCGCGCCGCCCCGACGTGCTCGAAGCCGAGCAGCAATTGATCGCAGCCAACGCCGACATCGGCGTCGCGAAGGCCGCGTATTTTCCGTCGATATCGCTCACCGGGCTGCTCGGTGTCGAAAGCGCGCAGCTGGCGAGCCTGTTCAGTGCCGGCTCTCACATCTGGCAGGCCGGTGTCGGCGCAACGCTGCCGATCTTCAACGCCGGCGCCACCGGCGCGCGGGTGGCGGCGGCAACGGCGCAACAGCAGCAGGCGCTGCAGTTCTATCTGAAAACGGTCGAAACGGCGTTTGCCGACGTGGACAGCGCGCTGGTCGCCGTCCGCACCACACGCCAGCAATACGCGGCGCAGCAGGCGCAGGTGAAAACGCTGCAGCGCACGCTCACGCTGGCGAATCTGCAATACCAGAACGGCGCGACTGCCTATCTGACGGTGCTGGATGCCGAGCGCACGCTGTTCAGTTCCGAACTGGCAGCGGCGCAGATGCGCCAGGCGCAACTCTCGGCAGTCGTCCGGCTCTACACAGCGCTCGGCGGCGGCTGGCAGGCGCCGTCTGCTGCGCCCGCGACGGCCGGCAAACCCGCCGCCGGAACGGCGCCGCAACGGAACGCGAATCCGCGCTGATTCAGCCGGATTCCAGCGTGCCGTCAGCCGCCGCATCGACGGCCGGTTGCGACAGCTCGGCACGCAGAATTTCGAAGCCGGCCCGCAGCGCTTTTTCGTAGCGCGCCTTTTCGCGTGCGATCGATGCTTCGGTCCAGGTCCACACGCCGCGTCCCGCCTTCATTCCGACGTCGCCGCGCGCCACCATGTCGCTGAACATCGCAATTGGCTTGCGGTCATTGCTGAGGCTGGGATAGACCGATGCCGCGGCCTGCACGTTGGTATCCCAGCCCGACATTTCCTTCTGCAGCATCGGCCCGCAGGCAATGAAGCGAAAGCCGAAGCCGAAACGCACCGCAGTGTCCACCGCTTCAGGCGATGCCACGCCATCGGCAACCAGCGACAGCGCTTCGCGCATCAATGCGTGCTGCAGACGGTTGCCGACGAAGCCGGGAATGTCGCGGTTGACGCGGATCGGCATCTTGCCGAGCGTTTTCATCACCTGTTCGAGGCGATCGGCAATCGCGGCGTCGGTGAAATCGGCACGCACCACTTCGACCAGCGGCACCAGGTATGCCGGCATGAAAAAATGCAGCCCGGCGACCCGCGTCCGTGTTTTCAGCGCGCCGCCGATGTCGCCGATCGGCAATGCAGACGTGTTGGTCGCGAGCGGAACGTCGGCGCGCGCCAGTGTTTCGAGTTGCGCGAACAGCCGCCGCTTCAGCGCCAGATCCTCGGTTGCGCTTTCGATCACCAGCTCGATGTCGGACCACACCATGTCTTCCAGCCGTGCGTGAACGTGAAGCCGATCGGCGTTCGCCGAGGGCACTCCGAGTTTCACCACGCCGGCCGCAACGCGCGCCGGCAGCCCGGCGCGGGTGGCGGCCGACGGGCTCAT
>JBDZVW010000039.1:0-12921 GCA_040255885.1 Betaproteobacteria bacterium | reverse complement strand
GCCGAAGCGGCGCGCGCCTCCACTCCTGCCTGATCCCCGACGCAGCGAATTTGCTGTCGGCACGCTGCCGTTTTCTGTTTCAATGATGCATCCGCTTGAACGATAAGAGTAAGGAGAACAATTGTAGACAATATGTAATGTAATGTAGATAATACAACACAACAATATGGCGAGTGTGCTCTCAATGACTTCCGACGCAATTGCCCTCCTGCGCAGCCAATCACTCACCACCTTGGTTCAACAAGAGCTGGAGCGGCTGATTCTTTCGGGCGAGCTGGCGCCGGGTGAAAAACTGGGTGAAGAAGAACTGGCGGAGCGCCTGAACGTGAGCCGGGGGCCGGTGCGCGAGGCATTTCGCGCGCTAGATCAGGTAGGACTGGTGCGCATCGAGAAGAACCGCGGGGTGTCGGTGCGCCAGGTGTCGGTGGAAGAAGCGGACGAGATTTACGAACTGCGAGCGGGGCTGGATGAACTGATCGGCCGGCTGGCGGCGGAGCGTATCACCGATGAACAGATCGGCTGTCTGCGCAAACTGATCACGGGCATGGACAAGTCGGCGAAGGAAAGGAACGTCGATGCCTATTATCCGCTCAACTTTGAATTTCACGACCTGCTGGCGTCGTTCACGGGCAACGGCACGTTGCTCAACACCTATCGCCGGATCGTCAACGAGCTGCATCTGTTCCGGCGCACGACGCTGGCGCTTGGCGACAACAGCTTTCCGATTTCGATCCGCGAGCACAAGGAGATCGTCGATGCGCTGAGAAAGCGCGATGGCAACTGTGCCGGCCGTCTGCTCTATCAGCATGCGATCGAAAGCCGCGGCCGACTGCATCAGGTTTTCAATGGACCGGCACTCAAGGCCGGCTCAGGTTCTTCCAGGAGAAAAAATGGACGTTAGGCAGGTCATCACGGTCAACGATCGCAGCTATCGCTGGATGGCGCGGCCGGTGATCGTCATTTGCGTGGACGGTTGCGAGTATGACTATCTGGAGCAGGCGGTTGCTTCCGGAAGCGCACCTTATATTGCACGGCTGCTGAATGGCACGGCATTCAAGGCCGACTGCGTGATTCCGGCGTTCACCAATCCCAACAACATTTCGATCGTCACCGGTGTGCCGCCGGCGGTGCACGGCATCTGCGGCAATTTTTTCTACGATCGCGACGCAGACGCCGAAGTGATGATGAACGATCCGAAATACCTGCGTACCGACACCATTCTCGCCGCGTTCGCCAACGCCGGCGCGACGGTGGCGGTGGTTACCGCGAAAGACAAGCTGCGCCGTCTGCTCGGCAAGGATCTCAATGGAATCTGCTTTTCGGCGGAGAAGGCGGACGAAGCAACGAATGCCGAAAACGGCATCGATCACGTGACCGAACTGGTCGGGATGCCGGTGCCATCGGTCTACAGCGCCGAGCTTTCCGAATTCGTGTTTGCGGCGGGCGTGAAGCTGATGCAGACGCGCTGCCCGGATCTGATGTATCTGTCGACCACCGACTATGTACAGCACAAGGCCGCGCCGGGCTCGGCCCAGGCCAATGCGTTCTACCGGACGATGGATCATTATCTCGCGCAGCTTGACGAACTGGGCGCGATCATTGCGCTCACCGCCGATCATGGGATGAACGACAAGCACGATGCGGCAGGAAAGCCGAATATCGTTTATCTGCAGGAACTGATGGACGAGTGGCTGGGGCAGGACAGGGCGCGTGTGATTCTGCCGATCACCGATCCGTACGTCGTCCACCACGGCGCGCTCGGCTCGTTCGCGACGATTTATCTGCCGGCCGGCGTAAAGGCGGAAACGGTGATCGGGCGGCTCGCGGCGCTGGACGAAATCGAACTTGCGCTGGACCGGGACGCCGCCTGCGCGCGATTCGAGCTGCCGCCCGACCGCGTCGGCGATGTGGTCGTGATATCCCGCCGCGACGTCGTGCTTGGCACCGGCGCCGCGCGACACGATCTGTCGGGACTGGATGCCCCGCTGCGTTCGCACGGCGGCCTGTCGGAGCAGACCGTGCCGCTCATTTTCAATCACGCCGTCGACGGGCTCGCGCCGGAGCGCCGCCTGCGCAATTTTGACGTGTTCGATATTGCACTCAATCATGTTTCTCAGTGAAGGGTAGGGTGAGTTCCATTCTGAAGCAGGCCGATTCCGTGCGGCGTGAAGCGCTGCGCATTGCCGGAGGAAGAGTTACCCGCGATCGCGTGATCGAAGTCTGCAGTCCGTACACCGGTGAATTGATCGGTACGGTGCCGAAGGCGACCCTCGACGACGTGCGCCGGGCATTTGCGGTGGCGAAAGCCTACCGGGCGAAGCTCACGCGCTATGAACGCTCAAACATTCTGAACCGCGCGGCCGAAATCATCCGTTCACGTACTGAGGAATATTCGGATCTCATTACTGCCGAATGCGGCATCTGCAAGAAAGATTCGCTCCATGAAGTCGGCCGTGTGTGCGATGTACTCGTTTTCGGCGCCCATCAGACGCTGGTTGACGACGGCCAGATCTTTTCCTGCGATCTGACGCCGCATGGCAAGCGGCGCCGTGTCTATACGCAGCGCGATCCGCTGCTGGGCGTGATCAGCGCGATCACACCGTTCAACCATCCGATGAACCAGGTCGCGCACAAGATCGTGCCGTCGATCGCGACCAACAACCGCATGGTGCTGAAACCGTCGGAGAAGGTGCCGCTGTCGGCGCTGGTGCTGGCCGACGTGCTGTACGAGGCGGGGCTGCCGCCGGAAATGCTGTCGGTGGTGACCGGCGATCCGGCCGAGATTGCCGACGAGCTGATCACCAACCCGGACGTCGATCTGGTCACGTTTACCGGCGGCGTCGCGGTCGGCAAGTATATCGCATCGAAGCTCGGCTACCGGCGGGTGGTGCTGGAGCTCGGCGGCAATGCGCCGCTCATCGTGATGGAGGATGCCGACCTCGACGAGGCCAGCACATTGGCGGCGGCCGGTTCGTACAAGAACTCGGGCCAGCGCTGCACCGCGGTCAAGCGCATGCTGGTGCAGGAATCGGTGGCCGAGCGCTTCGTCGAACTGCTGGTCGAAAAGACCAAAGCCTGGAGCTACGGCGATCCGATGGACCGGACGCTGGAAATGGGTACCGTGATCGACGAGCCGGCGGCGAAGCTGTTCGAGAGCCGGGTCAACGAGGCGGTGGCGCAGGGCGCGAAGCTGCTGCATGGCAACGTCCGGCGCGGTGCGCTGTATTCGCCGACGGTGCTCGACCGGGTGCGCCCGGAGATGACCGTGGCAAAAGAGGAAACGTTCGGGCCGGTGTCGCCGGTGATCCGTTTCGGCACCATCGACGATGCCATTCGCATCGCCAATTCGACCGCATACGGGCTATCATCCGGGGTATGCACCAACCGGCTCGATTACATCACGCGCTTCGTGAGCGAACTTCGTACCGGAACGGTCAATATACGTGAGGTTCCCGGCTACCGGCTTGAATTGACGCCGTTTGGCGGCGTCAAGGATTCCGGGCTAGGATATAAGGAAGGTGTTCAGGAGGCGATCAAGAGCTTCACGACCGTGAAGACGTACTCGCTGCCCTGGGCCTGATTGCGGAACGGTTCGCCGCCGCGCGAACTGCAGTGTAAGGGTATGGCGAGACGATGCAGATACTGCTGAATCTGCTGGCGGGCGTGGCCCTGCTGGTGTGGGGCACGCACATCGTGCGCCAGAGTATCCTGCGCGTCTACGGCGCCAATCTGCGCAATATCCTGGGGCGCAGCATCCGCAACCGCTTTTCGGCGTTTTTCGCGGGCATCGGGGTCACCGCGCTGGTGCAGAGCAGTACCGCCACCGCGCTGATCGCTGCTTCGTTCGTCAGTCAGAAGCTGATGGCGACTGCGCCGGCGCTGGCGATCATGCTCGGCGCCGACGTCGGCACCAGCCTCGTGGTACAGTTCTTTTCGCTCGACCTGTCGTGGCTGTCGCCGCTGCTGATCTTTGCCGGTGTGGTGCTGTACCTGTCGCAGCAGAGCAATACCGCCGGCCGGCTGGGGCAGACGGCGATCGGGCTGGGGCTGATCATCCTGGCGCTGCAGCTGATCATGCAGGCGACGCACCCGCTGACACAGGCGGCCGGCGTCAAGGTGATCTTCGGTTCGCTGACCGGCGATTCGGCGCTCGACATGCTGATCGGCGCGTTGTTCTCGATCATTTGCTATTCCAGCCTCGCGACGGTGCTGCTTACCGCGGCGCTGGCGGGCGCGCACGTGGTTTCGACCAAGGTTGCGCTGTGCCTGGTGCTGGGCGCGAACCTCGGCGGCGGCATCCTGGCGGTGCTGACCACGCTCGGCATGAGCCACGAAGGGCGCCGCATTCCGCTCGGCAACCTGGTGTTCAAGGTCACCGGCTGCATCGTGATTCTGCCGCTGATCGCCTGGATCGAGCCGCTGTTGCGCGTGATCGGCGCCGGACCCGAGCGCATGGCGGTCAATTTCCATACGCTGTTCAACCTGCTGATCGCGATCGGATTCATCTACGCCACCGAACCGGTCGCACGCCTGGTCGAAAAAATCCTGCCGGGCGTGGCGGAAAAGGACGATCCGGCGCGGCCGCGCCATCTCGATCCCAGCGCGCTCGACAGCCCGGCGCTCGCGATCTCGTGCGCCGCGCGCGAGGCACTGCGTCTGGGCGACGTCGTCGAGACGATGATCCGCGGCATCCGCCCGGTGCTGCTGCACAACGACCTCAAGCGGGCCGAGGAAGTGCGGCAGATGGACGACATCGTCGACAAGCTGCAGACGGCGATCAAGCTCTATCTGACGCAGATCAACCACGACGCGCTGGACGACCGCGAAAGCCGGCGCATCACCGAGATCGTGTCGTTCGCGATCAACATGGAGCACGTCGGTGACATCGTCGAGCACATTCTCGTCGACCTCGAAGAAAAGAAGAGCCGCAAGCACCTGACGTTTTCGGAAGCCGGTCTGACCGAAATATGCGATCTGCATGCGCGGTTGCTGGCGAATCTGCAGCTCGGCCTGAGCGTGTTCCTGAACGGCGAACTGAGAAGCGCCGAACGCCTGATCGCCGAAAAACAGAAATTTCGCGACCTGTCGCTGACCTACGCCGACAACCATATCCGCCGTCTGGTCGAGAATACCCGTCAGAGCATCGAAACCAGTTCATTGCACCTCGACATCCTGAGTGACCTCAAGCGCATCAATTCGCTGATCTGCTCGATCGCCTATCCGATTCTGGAGGCGGCCGGCGTGCTCAGTCCGACGCGACTGCGCGACGATGCGGCGCCGGAATCCAGGGCGCACGACACGCCGAAAAAAGGGATGGAACAAAAGGAAACACGGCTGCGGCGCGATGCGACCTGAGGGGGTAATGTTTTTGCCTGACGGCCGCGTCGGCGGACGGCAGTGCGCTTGCAGCAATACATGGTGCAGAATCCGGACAAATTCTTCGATGTCGTGATTGTCGGCGGCGGATCGGCCGGCTGCGTGCTCGCCAACCGCCTGTCTGCCGATCGTCGCCGGCGCGTCCTGCTGATCGAGGCGGGTGCGGACACACCGCCGGAACAGGTTCCGGCCGAGATACTCGACAGCTATCCGCTGCCTATTTTCATGGGCGACAAATACATCTGGCCGGGCCTGCGCGTGACGGTCCGGGGAGACACGCATCACGCGCACGCGCCGGTATCGCGGATCTACGAGCAGGCGCGCGTGATGGGCGGCGGTTCCAGCATCAACGTGCAGGCCGCCAATCGCGGATTGCCGCGCGATTACGAGGAATGGGTGAACGCCGGCGCCGGCGGCTGGGGATGGTCCGATGTGCTGCCGTATTTCTGCCGCCTGGAGCGCGACATGGACTTCGACGGCCCATTGCATGGCCGGCAGGGGCCGATGCCGATCCGGCGGATATTCCGGGACGCGTGGCCGGCGTTTCCGCGCGCCATCGGCGAGCGGTTCCGGGCCGGCGGGTATCGTGACCTGCAGGACCAGAACGGTGAATTCGACGACGGCATACTGCCGCCGACGATATCCAATGCCTATGATCGCCGGGTGTCGGCCGCCATCGCTTACCTGGATCCGGCGACGCGCAACCGGAACAACCTGGAAATTCTCGCGGACACCACCGTCGAAACGATATTGATGGACGGCAAGGTTGCCCGCGGCGTTGCTGTTCGCCGGAACAATGGGGAACGCACCGAAGTCAGCTGCCATACGCTGGTGCTTGCGGCCGGCGCGCTGCAGTCGCCGGCGCTGCTGATGCGCACCGGGATCGGGCCCGCCGACCATTTGCAGGCACTTGGCATACCGGTCATCGCCGACAGGCCGGGTGTCGGAGCCAACCTGCAGGATCACCCCAGCCTCACGTTCTGCCAGTTTTTGCCGAAAGCGCTGCGGTTGCCGCGAACGATGAGGCGGGTCAGCCTGATCAGCCTGCGTTTTTCGTCCGGCGTCGACGGCGGCGTGCCGTCCGACATGTACATCGCGACGTCCGGCCGTTCCGCGTGGCACGAGCTCGGCATGCGTCTCGGGCTGTATTTCCTGTGGTGCAATAAACCCTATTCACGGGGCCACGTACGGCTGGCATCGCGTGATCATGGCGCGTACCCGCTGGTCGATTTCAATCTGCTTGCCGACGAGCGCGATCTCGAGCGTCTGGTGGCTGGCGTGCAGCGATTGATCGATCTGGTCGGAAAGCCGCCGCTGATTTCGAATCTCGACGATCTGTTTCCGGCGGCGTTCTCGCCGCGCGTGAAAGCGGTCAGTCAGGTATCGGCGGTGAATCGCATTTTGAATGCTGCGGTTGGCGTGCTGCTGGACGGTCCGGCCGGATTCCGTCGCAAACTCATCCGCGAAGCCCTGACCGGCGGGCTCACCGCACGCCATCTGATTCGCGATCGGGAGCGGCTGGTGCAGTACGCGAGGGAACACGTGTTCGGCGTATGGCACGCCAGCGGCACCTGCCGCATGGGCCGGCCCGACGACCGGCAGGCGGTGGTGGATTCGCAGGGCCGGGTTTACGGCACCGAAAACCTCCGGGTCGTCGATGCGTCGGTGATTCCGGTTCTGCCGTCTGCGAACACCAACATTCCGGTCATCATGATCGCGGAGAAAATGTCGGATGCGATGCTGCAATGACGCGGCCGGCCACGGCGTCAGTCGAGTCCCAGAAATTTGCTGCTGAATGCCGGATCGTCGAACAGCGACTGCTTTGTTCCTTCCAGTACCGTGCGTCCGTTCTCGATCACGTAGGCGCGTTCGACGAAGTTCAGCGCGCGGTGGATGTTCTGCTCGACCAGAATCATCGTGACACCTTCGCGCGCGATTGCGCGCAACGCGGTCATCACTTCTTCCACGATGATCGGCGCAACGCCCAGAAACGGCTCGTCGAGCAGCAGCAGCCTGGGGCCGGCCATCAGCGCGCGCGCAATCGCCAGCATCTGCTGCTGTCCGCCCGACAGCGATCCCGCCGCCTGATCGCGCTTGAGCTTCAGCGCCGGAAACAGCGCGAAGCAGCGTTCGACGGCGGTTTGCGCGGCGCTGCGTACGTGCCGCGGATAGGCGCCCATCATCAGGTTTTCGATTACGCTCATTTCGGCAAACAGCCGCCGGCCCTCGGGAACCAGCGCGATGCCGTCGGCGACGTTCTGCGCCGGCGTCCGGCGGTCGATCGTACGCCCGCGGTAACGGATGCTGCCGGCGGCCGGAGGATAGATGCCGAGAATGGCGCCGAGCGTCGTGGACTTGCCGGCACCGTTGGCGCCGAGCAGCCCGATGCACTCGTTTTCCGAGATGTTGAGGCTGACATCCCATAGCGCGCGCAGCCGGCCGTGGTCGACCGTGACATGGGCGAGTTCAAGCATCATGCGGCATGTTCCGCTGCCGAACCCAGATAGCTCTTCAGCACGCGCTCGTCGCGCATGACCGTCTCCAGCGGCCCATCGGCAATGACGATGCCGTTGTCCATCACGATCAGGCGGTCGACGATGCGCGACAGCGCGGAGAAGATGTGCTCGATCCAGATGACGGTGATGCCGTAGGCATCCCGTATGTCGCGGATGTGATCGACGAAGCGCCCGACTTCGGCCGGCGTCAGTCCGGAAGCGACCTCGTCCACCAGCAGCAGCCGCGGGCGGCAGGCCAGGGCGCGGGCGAATTCCAGCGCCTTCTTCTCCTGCAGTGACAGCGTATCGGCCACGGTGTCGAGGCGCTGCGACAAGCCGGAAAATTCGGCAAATTGAATCGCGTCCGCGAGCGCGCTCGCCGGCCGCAGCCGTTCGCCGGCGCGGAACATCAGCGGCATCGCGATGTTTTCGCGCACGGTCAGATCGGAAAACGGACGCGGGATCTGGTAGGTGCGGCCGACGCCCAGGTTCGCTACCTGGTCGCGGCGCAAATTCCTGAGACTGGTACCGTCGAGCAGCACGTCGCCGCGCACCGGCTCGAACACTTTGGAGATGCAGTTGAAGAGCGTGGTCTTGCCGGAACCGTTGGAACCGACCAGCCCCACGATCTCTCCTTCGGCAATGCCGAGATTGACGTCGTTGACGGCGATGTTGCCGCCGAACGCCATCGTCAGTCCGCGGCATTCGAGCAAGGTACGGGTGCGGCTCACCGAACGCCGCGGCAGCGGCAACTCGATGGAAACTGCGGATTGCGCCATGGCTGTCGATGCCGACTCCGCACGCTTTGGCTGTTGCCCGGCTGCCGGTTCTCCGCGCCAGCGGGCAATCCATGGGGCGCGCAGGATCCCGCCCGGCATGAAGCGTCCGATCAGCAGGATCGCCAGGCCGTAGATCGTTGCCTGCAGCGTCTGCACGTGCGCCAGCAGCCACTGCTGCGCGATCGCCAGCAGCAGCACGCCGACCAGCGGACCCCACAGCAGCCCGGAACCGCCGAACAGCGCCATCGCGATCGGGATCAGCGCAACGTTGAGTCCGAATACGGTCGGCGGATCGATGTAGCTCATCTGCCACGCCTGAACCGCGCCGGCCATGCCGGCGAAAACGGCCGACAACAGCAGCACGGAAAGCTTGCCGGGATAGGTGCGCACGCCGACGGTCTCGGCCGCCTGCTCGTCGTTGCGAATGCCGCGCAACGCGTGGCCGAAGCGGCTGCGGCGCAGCAGCAGCGTCGCCGCAGCGGTTATCACGACCAGCACACCGGCGATATAGTATGCCGGCCGCAGCACGTATACCGGCGGCAATGACAGCCCGATCGCGCCATTGGTGAGCGAGTCCAGGTTGTATGCGAGCAGTTCGGCCAGCGGTATCAGCGCCAGTGTGGCGAATGCGAAATAATCGTCGCGCAGACGAAACAGCGGAAAGGCAAGCGCCGTGGCGACGGCGAGCGTGACGATTACCGCGCCGGCGAAGCATGCCGGCAGCGGCACGCCGCGCGTCAGCAGGATGCAGAACGTATAGGCGCCGAAACCGTAGAACACGAAGTGGCCGAGATTGATGTAGCCCATTTCGCCGGCCACCCAGTCCCAGCTCTGCGCGAGCACGAACGAGATCAGGATGGTGAACGCGAACGTCGTCAGATAGGCATTGCCTGCGAGCGGCAGAACAAACATCGCGACTGCCAGCACGGCAGCCGCCAGCGCGGACGTGCGGCCGCCGGAATTCACCCGCGGCGCCTCGCCAGCAGGCCGCGCGGCAGCACCACCAGGATCAGCAGCAGCAGTACGATCGACAGGCCCGGCGCCCATTGCGGCGCCCAGAAGAATGCGGTCAGCGCTTCGGCCACGCCGAGCACGACGCCGGCGATGAGGGTGCCGGGCAGATTGCCGATGCCGCCGACGACGATGATGGTGAATGCCTTGACCGTGAGCGAGAAGCCCATGAACGGATCGACCGGATAGATCATCGCGTAAAGCACCGCCACGACGGCGACGATGGCGTAGCCGAAGGCGAAGGTGTACGCGTGAATGCTGCCTGCCGCGACGCCGCAGATGGTGGCGCCCAGCGCATCCTGCGTCACCGCGCGTACCGCGCGGCCGAACCAGGTGTGCGTCAGGATCAGGTGCAGGATCACGGTGAGTACCGCGACGCCGGCAAGGATGCCGGCCTGCGTGATCGAGATGATGACGCCATGAAATTCGATCGCGTGAAAGCCGAGCGGTATGCTGCGCCCGCTGGTGCCGAACAATGCCGCCGTGACGTCGGAGAGGACGATCAGTGCGCCCACCGTCACCAGCACGGCGCCGACGGTGGCTTCGAAGCGGCTGCGGCGCGTCAGCGGACGCAGCAGCAGATCATAGAAAACACGCCCGAAGATGAAGAACGGCGGCACGAGAATGACGACCAGCCAGAATGGGTTCAATCCGTACTTCGCGAACAGCGCCGCGGCGGCGATGCCGCCGACGGTGAGCAGCGTGCCGTGCGAAAAGTTGAGCACGCGGACGACGCCGTACACCAGCGACAGTCCGAACGCGACTAGCGCGTAAACGCCGCCGACGAGAATGCCGCCCAGCAGGATCTGGATGATGATGGCGGCGGACATGGTTCCGGCTTCGTTCCGAATCAGGCAGCTTCCGGTATCGCTGGAAGCCTATTGCGCCGGCACGCCAACGGCAGCAACAAATTCGTGCGTTGGGTCCATCGGGTGGTTTCGGTGACGACGCGGCTTCCCCCTTTGAAAAAGGGGGACTGAGGGGGATTTAAAGCTGTTTGGTGCAGGTGTGAACGCTGTGAAATCCCCCCTTGCCCCCCTTTTCCAAAGGGGGGAACGCGACTTTGACCGATTAGCGAATTCACCGCGTTGCGCAGGATTGGTATCTGCGACGAATCGCTACTGCCAGCCCGGCGACGGCCAGATCGGCTTGCCGGTCGCCTTGTCGGGCGGCCACACGATGACCACCTTGCCGTGCTGGATCTGCAGCGTGAACGCGCCATTCGATTCCGGATAGCCGTTCTTGTCGAACACGATCGGCCCCATCGGCGCCTTGAAGTGGCCCATGTAGAGTGCATCACGCACTTTCTCGCGATCGACGACGCCGGCCTTCTCGATCGCCTGCACCATCACCAGGTACGAAGCAATGCGCGCCATCGTGAACACATACTGGAACGGGTCGGAGCCGGATTCCTTGATGACCTTGGTGACGAGATCGCTGTAGGGTCCTTTCACGCCGGGATACCACGGCAGCTCCCCGGTCATGCCCTCGATGTCGACCTGCTTCTGCAGCGAGCCGCTGATCAGCGCATGATGGACGTCCATCGCGTGCACCTTGAGCTGGCGCATCTGCTGCACCAGCGGCAGCGACGCGACGTCGAACGATGAGATGTAGATCACGTCGGGCCTGGCCGCCTGCATGCGTAGCACGATCGCGGTGAAGTCCTTCAGCGTCGGCGGAAACGTCATGTTGCCGACAAGCTTCATTCCGGCCGCCTCCGCTTTCTTGGTCCATACCCCGGAGATCGCCTTCGTCACCGGGTTGTCTTCGGTGATGAAGAAAATGGTTTTCGGGCGCGGGTTCATGTGCGCCAGCATGTCGAAGTACTGCTTCGACCACAGCGAGACTTCGGGATAGGGCGTGCCGAATACCCATTTCAGGCCGCGTTCGTAGACTTTCGGCGTGGAGACATTGGCCATCACGATCGGAATCTGGTGCTTCTCGGCGACCGGGCCGACCGGGAAACCCATCGAGCTCCAGTCGGGTCCGACGAAGAAATCGACCTTGTCGACCGTCGCCATTTTTTCGTAGAGGGAGACCGCGTTTGCCGGCACGCTCTGGTCGTCGTAGACCACGAACTTGATCGGAATTTTCTTGTGGCACGATTTGACCGGTATCCCGCCGCTCGCGTTGACGGCATTCGCGAAATCCTGCGTCATCTTGCCCCACGGCCCGGCCTGGGTGGAGAACGGTCCGGTCAGTGAAATCGTGGTGCCGAGCGTGATCGGGCCGTCACAGGAATCGAGTTTGGCGGATGCCGTGAACGGAAAGGCGGCGAGCGCGGCACACAGGCCGACAGAAGCGAGAACGGCGTTGAGTTTCATGGCAGGCTCCTCCTTTATGATTCTGCGCTATCGCATCAAAAATTATAGCGACGCCGTCTCGCCGCGAAACCGTCGGACATCAACCGATTTGCCAACGAGTCTGATTATTTGTATGTGCCGGATACCGGCCTGGAGCAGGGTGCAGGAATGAGAAAACGCGGCAGGAAAAAGGGGATGGAGGCGCAGGCCGATACCTGCGCCTACGCGTTTGTCATGAACCCGGCCGTGAATCGAACCGGTAGTGCGCCGCCTTTTGCGTACGGCACGATACCTCACGCCGCGACCGCGGTGTGAGGTATCGGGTTCAGCAATCGCTGATCAGTTTATCGCCGCCGCTGCCGGGACGGTCTGGGCGGTGCTGTCGATGCCGCTGATGTCACCCGACAGTTCCGCGCCTTCTTCGATCGCGATCTTGCCGTAGCGGATCTTGCCCGAGACGCGGCCGGTGGCGTGGATGACCAGCCGCTTGCGCGCCGTCAGCTCGCCTTCGAAGCGGCCGTGGATTTCGGCGACGTCGACGCCCACCGTTCCCGAGAAAACGCCGCTTTCGGCAACCTGAATGACGCGGCTGTCCATGGTCGCCTCGACCCGGCCTTCGACCACCAGCGTATCGCAGTCGGTAATCTCAACGCCCTTGAGTTTGATGTCGGGACCGACGATCAGCTTGCTTTCCTTTTTTTCGGCGGGTTTCGCCGGGGCCGGTGTCGGACGCGTATCCTCCATGATCGGATCAGCCTTTGCAATAATGGGTTGTTGTTTGGAGGTTGATGCGGTGTTTTGCGAACTGTTCTGGCCGGGCGCATACGGGTAGGTGCGTCCTCCCGGTTTCATGTCCCTGCGCATGGTGTCTTCCTTCTTGCCGAAAAGCGTGTCTTTGTTGAACATGGCGTCCCCCTTGTCGATGAG
Organism: Betaproteobacteria bacterium; assembly: GCA_040255885.1. Taxonomy (GTDB): domain Bacteria; phylum Pseudomonadota; class Gammaproteobacteria; order Burkholderiales; family JBDZVW01; genus JBDZVW01. Next base: position 30 of record JBDZVW010000039.1, on the reverse strand, counting down.
TGGCAGCGCTGGTCCTTTTACCCCGATTGT
>JBDZVW010000339.1:0-3317 GCA_040255885.1 Betaproteobacteria bacterium | reverse complement strand
GCGGACAGCGTGGCCGCCACCAGCGGCACCGGCCCGGGGTACGGCGCAGGATCGCCGGAGGAAGTTTCGTCGTTCATGGAGCGGGAAGCAGTATTATGCGGCACAACCCGCCGATGATGTAAGCATCGTCGCGCCGGGCAGTGTAGGATAACGGCTCGTCAACTGTTTTTTCACATCGACTGCCGCATGACAACCCGTTTTTTTTGGATCACGCCCGAATCGTCGCACCGAAGCCGGCCGACGCGCCGCTCCGCGCGCAGCACGGCTGCTGCAAAATGACGGCACGCCGCAGCACCCGAAAAAGACGGCTGATCATCGCCGTCACCGGAGCGACCGGCGCAGTCTACGGACTGCGCATGCTCGAACGGCTGCGTGCCATCGGCGGCTGGGAAACTCATCTGATCGCCTCCGACGCCGGCGTGCTCAACGCGTGGCACGAGCACGGCGTCACGCGCAAGGACATCAATCGTCTCGCCGACGTGGTGCACAACGTGCGCGACATCGGCGCGGCGATCGCCAGCGGCTCGTTTCTGACCGACGGCATGGTGATTGCACCATGCTCGATGAAGACCCTGGCCGCGGTTGCGCACGGCTTTTCCGACAACCTGATCGCGCGCGCCGCGGACGTCGTGCTGAAGGAACGGCGGCGGCTGGTGCTGGTGGTGCGCGAAACGCCGCTCAACCTCGCGCACCTGCGCAACATGACGGCGGTCACCGAAATGGGCGGCATCGTGTTTCCGCCGGTGCCGGCGTTCTATGACAATTCCCGCTCCATTGACGATCTGGTCAATCACAGCGTCGGCCGCGTGCTCGATCTGTTCGGCGTCGAGCACGACAGCATCGAGCGCTGGCAGGGTCTGCGCGACTACGACGTCATAGCCGGCAATGGAGAGCCGGATTGATGCAGGGAACGCAACAGGCGCAGATCCCCGCAGCGGGCACACTCAACCTCGATCACATCGCGCACTTCGTGCCCGATCACGATGCCGCCGCGGCAGCGCTCGAAAGTCTCGGCTTCACCGTCACGCCGTTCTCGCCGCAGTCGCACCGCCTGACACCGGACGGTCCGCTGGTTCCGGCCGGCAGCGGCAATCACTGCGTGATGCTGCGCCAAGGCTATCTCGAATTTCTGGCGCCGACCGCCGATACACCGATCGCCGCCCAGCTGCGTGCCGCGATCGGCCGTTACGTCGGTCCGCATCTGATTGCGTTCGGCACCGCGGCACCGCAGGCGGATCACGAGCGGCTTGCGCACAACGGTTTCACGCCGCTGACGCCGGTGGCGCTGCAGCGCGCGATCGGCACGCCGGATGGCGATGCGACCGCGCGCTTCACCGTGGTGCGCGTACCGCCCGGAACCATGGCCGAAGGCCGCATTCAGTTCTGCGCGCATCACACGCCGGAACTGTTGTGGCAGCAACGCTGGCTCGATCATCCCAACAGGGCGATCGGCCTCAACGGAGTCCTGTTGTGCGTCGCTGATCCGGCACAAGCCGCCGCCCGCTACGCGCGCTTCACCGGCCTCACGGCCGGTCGCGGCGACGATGGCAATCATGTGATCGCCACTGCGCGCGGACGACTGATGTTTGTTGATGCCAGGGGCATACGGCAGCGCTTCGGAATCGAGCCGCCGGCGATGCCGTGGATCGCCGGTGCGATCACCGCGTCGGACGACGTGGCACGCACGCGAAAATTTTTTGCCGACCGCGGCGTGGCATGCCACGCGTCGGAAAACGATGGCTTTTTTGTGGTGCTGCCGGCGACGCTCGGCGGACTGATGATGTTCGAGCCCGCGCAGTAGCGGGCCGGGTTGGCTGCGCCGCCCGTTCTAACGCATAATAAGACGCTGCCCCCGAACCAAGATCCCGAACAATGCTTCCACTTTCCGATGTCAAGGTAATCGAATTCTGCCAGGTCGCCGCCGGTCCGTTCTGCGGCATGCTGCTCGCCGACATGGGCGCCGACGTGATCAAGGTCGAACAGCCCGACGCCGGCGACACGCTGCGCAGCTGGCCGCCGATCATCGATGGTTACAGCGGCTATTTCGCCGGCCTCAACCGCAACAAGCGCTCGGTGACGCTGGACTTGAAAAATCCGGACGATCTCGATGCGGCGCGCCGGCTGGCGCTGTCCGGCGACGTGGTGGTGGAAAACTTCCGTCCCGGCGTGCTGGCGAAATTCGGTCTCGATCACGCCACGCTGTCGCAGCAGAAACCATCGCTGATCTACTGCTCCGTCTCGGCATTCGGGCAAAGCGGCCCGCGCTCGCGCGAAGGCGGCTTCGACATGACGGTGCAGGCGATCAGCGGCGTGATGAGCGTGACCGGCGAACCGGGCGGACGGCCGGTGAAATGCGGCATCCCGATTGCGGATTTCACCGCCGGGCTCTATGCCGCGTACGCGATTTGCGCGGTGCTGAACAAGGTGCGGCGCGGCGAACCGGGCGAGCACATCGACGTGTCGATGCTGGGCGCGACGCTCGGCATCGCGGTGCTGCAGACCAGCGAATATTTCGGCACCGGCCGCGATCCGGTGAAGCTCGGTTCCGCGCATCCGATGAATGCGCCGTACCAGGCATTCAAGGCGCAGGACGGCTACTTTGCGCTGGCGGCCGGCAATGACCGGCTGTGGCAGGCGGCATGTGATGTGATCGGGCGCTCCGACCTGACACAGGACGCGCGTTTCGGCTCGCCGACGCTGCGTGCGCAAAACCAGGATGCATTGCGCGAATTGCTGGAGGCCGAATTTGCCAAATATCCGACCGCGAAGCTATTGGCGCTTTTTGCCGGCCGCGGCGTGCCGTGCGCACCGATCAACAGCTACTCCGAGGTGCTGGCCGATCCGCAGGTGAAGCACATGGAATGGGCGGAAGAAATGGAGCTGCCCAACGGCGCCCGCACGCGTACCATCATCTCACCGCTGCGGCTGAGCGGGAAAAAACTCGGCGTGCGGCGCCGCCCGCCGGCACTCGGCGAGCACAACGATGAAATCATCGCCGCCGCCGATCCGCAAGCGGCAAGCAGGTAACCCGGAGCAGACGCGATGGCCAATGCCGAGCGCTTTCGCAGGTTCGTGCGCGATTTCACGGCACTGATCGAACCCGCCGCAGCCGATGAAAAACACATCCTCGATCGCGGCGGCGAACTGTTGTCGCAACTGGTGCGCCATGACGACTGGCTGCCGGAAGCATGCGCGCAGCCGCATCCCGACTACTACCAGCAGTACCTGCTGCACTGCGACCCGCTGGAACGCTTTTCGGTGGTGAGCTTCGTGTGGGGGCCGGGACAGACGACGCCGGTGCACGATCACACGGTATG
>JBDZVW010000338.1:0-3363 GCA_040255885.1 Betaproteobacteria bacterium | reverse complement strand
GCACCGGCGCGCTGGTCGAGAAGCGCGAAATTCCGATGTATTACATGAAGATCACCGCCTACGCCGACGAGCTGCTGGCCGGGCTCGAAGCGCTTCCGGACTGGCCCGAACGCGTGAAGGCGATGCAGGCGAACTGGATCGGCAAGAGCTTCGGCGTGCGCTTCGCGTTTCGATACGAGCTACCCGCCGACCAGGTCGGCGGCTCAACGCCCCCCCCTCCCGCCGGGAGAGGGGCCGGGGGTGAGGGCTCTGTCCCCGGCACTCCGCCCGAAAAAGGCCTCCTCTGGGTCTTTACCACCCGCGCCGACACCATCATGGGCGTCACCTTCATGGCAGTCGCTGCCGAACATCCGCTCGCCGCGCATGCCGCGCGCAGCAATCCGCAACTGGCCGCGTTCATCGACGAATGCAAGCGCGGCTCGGTGATGGAAGCCGATCTCGCGACGATCGAAAAGAAAGGCATGCCGACCGGCATTTTCGTCACCCATCCGCTGACCGGCGACAAAGTCGAAGTGTGGGTCGGCAACTATGTGCTGATGGGATATGGCGAAGGCGCGGTGATGGGCGTGCCCGGCCACGACGAACGCGACTTCGCGTTCGCGAAGAAATACGGGCTGCCGATCCGGCAGGTGATCGACGTCAATGGCCAGTCCTATTCGACCGACGCCTGGCAGCCGTGGTACGCGGATCACGGCAGCTGCGTGAACTCCGGCAAATACGACGGACTCGACTACGACCGGGCGGTCGACACCATCGCCGCCGACCTCAACGCACTGGGGCTAGGCGACAAACAGGTGCTCTACCGGCTGCGCGACTGGGGTATTTCGCGCCAGCGCTACTGGGGCTGTCCGATTCCGATCATCCATTGCGACGGCTGCGGCGACGTGCCGGTGCCGGACGACCAGTTGCCGGTGGCGCTGCCCGAAGACCTGGTGCCGGACGGCAGCGGCAATCCGCTGGCGAAAACGCCTGCGTTCGTGGAATGCGCCTGTCCGAAATGCGGCAAGCCGGCGCGGCGCGAGACGGATACGATGGATACTTTCGTCGATTCATCGTGGTATTACATCCGCTACGCCTGCGCCGACCAGAATGATGCGATGGTCGACAAGCGCGTCGGTTACTGGCTGCCGGTCGATCAGTACATCGGCGGCATCGAGCACGCGATCCTGCACCTGCTCTACTCGCGCTTCTGGACGCGCGTGATGCGCGACCTGGGACTGGTCGGCTTTGACGAGCCGTTTACCCGGCTGCTGACGCAGGGCATGGTGCTGAACGAAATCTTCTTCCGCAAGACCGACAGCGGCCGCATCGCGTACTTCAATCCCGCCGACGTGGACGTGAAGGCCGGCGACGACGGTGCGCGCCGCGTGACACTCAGGGCCGACGGCCAGCCGGTCGAGTCCGGCGGCATCGGCACCATGTCAAAATCGAAGAACAACGGCGTCGATCCGCAGGCGCTGATCGACGAATACGGCGCCGACACCGCGCGTCTGTTCATGATGTTCGCGTCACCGCCGGAGCAGACGCTGGAATGGTCGGACAGCGGCGTCGAAGGCGCATCGCGCTTTCTGAAGCGGCTGTGGCATTTCGCGCACGAATTCAAAGAGGCCGCGGATGCCGGCGGCAACGGACAGGATGCGCCAGCGGCGTCAACGGCCGATCCGCAACTCAGCGAAGTGCGCCGCGAAATTCACAAGGTGCTGCAGCAGGCGGACTACGACATGACGCGCCACCAGTTCAACACCGTGGCGTCGGCGGCGATGAAAATCCTCAATGCGCTGGAACGCGCGCCGCAAGTCAGCGATCACGCGCGGCACGCGGTGCTGGCCGAAGGCCTCGGCATCCTGCTGCGGCTGCTGGCGCCGATTACGCCGCACATCTGCCATCATCTGTGGCGCGAGCTCGGCTACGGCGAAGACATTCTGACCGCCGCATGGCCGCAGCCCGATCCGCAGGCGCTGGTCGCCGACGAAGTGGAACTGGTGGTGCAGGTCAACGGCAAGCGCCGCGGCAGCATCCGCGTGCCACAGGATGCATCGCGCGCGGCGATCGAAAGCATCGCAGTGGCCGACGGCGCGGTCCGGAAATTCGTCGCCGGTCAGCCGGTCAAAAAGGTGGTGGTGGTGCCGGGGCGGCTGGTCAACCTGGTCGTTTGAATTCGTGAGGAGTGAGGAGTGAAGAGTGAGGTGTTGAAAATATCCGGCGCGCGTAGCGCGCCGCACGCTTCACTCCTCACGCCTCACACCTCACCCGGTTCAAAATGAGAACGTTTGTGCGCACGCTCATCGTCCTTTCTCTGGCGCTGTCACTCACCGCCTGCGGCTTCCACCTGCGCGGGCCGTCCAACATCCCGTTCGCGACGATGTACATTAAAGGGCCGCAGTATTCGCCGTTCGTCGTGCAGCTGAAGCGCGCGATCGCCGCCGGCAGCCACACCAAATTGACCGACGATCCAAAGGAAGCACAGGCCATTCTGGACATCAGCGGCGAACAGCGCTCGATCCAGATCCTGACGCTGACCAGCGGCGGCCGCGTCGGTGAATACAGGCTTTATTACACCGTTTCATTCCGGCTCTACAACAACAAGAACCAGCAGTTTTTGCCGCTTACCAGTATCGCGCTGCACCGCGAACTGACGTTCAACGACGCCGTGGTGCTGGCGAAAACCGACGAAGAGAACATGCTCTACAAGAACATGCAGACCGATGCGGTGCAGCAGATGGTGCGGCGGCTGGAAGCGGTGAAGGTTAAATCTTAGGATTGAGGATTGAGGTGCCAGGATTGAGGGAAAGTATCCGGCGCGCACAGCGCGCCGCACTATTTACTCGATCCTCGATCCTTAATCCTCGATCCTGATTCTCGCATGCGAATCACCACCGATCAGCTCGAACGCCACCTGCAGCAGGGCATGCGCCCGCTGTACACCGTATTCGGCGCCGAAATGCTGCTGGCACTGGAAGCGGTCGATGCGATTCGTGCGGCCGCGCGCACGGCCGGTTTCAGCGAACGCACCGTGCTGGTGGCGGGCAGCAGCGATTTCGAATGGTCCGCGCTGTCGGCCCGGTCGCGCGCATTGTCGCTGTTCGCGCAACGCCGTGTGCTGGAGCTGCAGATACCGAACGGCAAGCCCGGCACCGACGGTGCCGCGGCACTCACGCACTATTGCGCAATGCTGCCCGACGACGTGCTGACGCTGATCGTGCTGCCGGCGCTGGAGCGGCGGGCACAAAAAACCGCCTGGTTCGAAGCGCTCGAACACAGCGGCATCGCAGTCGAAGCGCGCAGCGTCACGCGCGCCGCGCTGCCACAGTGGATCGGACGGCGGCTGGCCGCGCAGCAGCAGCAAGCCGACGCGGCAACGCT
>JBDZVW010000337.1:0-3369 GCA_040255885.1 Betaproteobacteria bacterium | reverse complement strand
CGCGCCGCAGGTCGCCTCGACCGCCACCGTTGGCGGCCACATGGTGCCGCTGCTGACGCTGGGCATCCCGGGCAGCGGCGCGACCGCGGTCATTCTCGGCGCGTTTCTGCTGCACGGCCTGCAGCCGGGGCCGATGGTGTTCGTTCACGAGAGTAAAATGGTGTACGCGATTTTCGCGTCGATGTTTCTCAGCGTGTTCGGCATGTGCCTGCTCGGCTATTTCGCGATCCGGCTGCTGATCAAGGTGCTGTACCTGCCGGAAGCGATCACGTCGGCGTTCGTGATCCTGTTCTGCGTGATCGGTGCCTACGCCGCGCGCAACACGATCACCGATCTGTGGCTGATCGTGATCTTCGGCATCGTCGGCTATCTGTTCGAGCGCTTCCGTTTTCCGGTGGCGCCGATGGTGCTCGGCATCATCCTCGGTCCGATCGCCGAGCAGAATTTCATGACCAGCATGATCAGTTATCAGAACAACTGGACCATTTTCTTCACGCGCCCGATCAGCGGCACGGTGATGGCGCTGTCGATTCTCGCGCTGCTGTTCCCGCTGATCCGTCACCTGCTGCACCGGCGCAAGCTGAAGCTTGCCGCGGCGCAGACCAAGGCGACCGCGCAAACAGGAGGTTGATCGATGACCACACAGACACTGGACGCCCCCGCCCGCAACAATGCCGAATCCGTCCCCGGCGTGATCGCCGGACTCGTCCGTCGTGCGCGCGCGGCGCAACGCACCTATGAACGTTTTTCGCAGGAACAGCTGGATGAAACGGTGACCGCCGTCGGCTGGGCGATCATGGAGCCGTCGCGCAACCGCACGCTGTCGGAACTGGCGGTGGCCGACAGCGGCCTCGGTGTCGTCGCCGACAAGATCGTCAAGAACCATCGCAAGACGCTGGGGCTGCTGCGTGACGTGCTGGGCGCGAAATCGACCGGCGTGATCGCGGAATATCCGGACACCGGCATCACCGAAATCGCGCGGCCGGTCGGCGTGGTGGCGGCGATCGTGCCGTCGACCAACCCGGCGGCGACGCCGGCCAACATGATCATCAACGCGCTGAAGTGCGGCAACGCGATCATCCTCGCACCGTCGCCGAAGGGCCACGCGACCGCGATGAAACTGCTCGAATACGTGCACGCCGAGCTGGAGCGCATCGGCGCGCCGCGCGACCTGGTGCAGGTGCTGCCGGCGCCGGTTTCGAAGGCGATGTCGCTGGAACTGATGCGGCAGGCCGACCTGGTGGTCGTCACCGGCTCGCAGTCGAACGTGCGCGCCGGCTATTCCAGCGGCACGCCGGCACTCGGCGTCGGCGCCGGCAACGTCGCGGTGATCGTCGACGATAGCGCCGACGTGAAGGACGCCGCCCCCAAGATCATGAGCTCGAAGATTTTCGACAACGCGACGTCGTGCTCATCCGAAAACAGCCTCGTCATTCACGACAAGGTTTACGACGCGATGCTCGACGCGCTGGCAACCGAAGGCGGCGCACTGCTGACGCCGGGCGAAAAAGCACAACTCGAACGGGTGATGTTCCGCGACGGCCATCTGTCTCCGACGGTCACCGCGCAGTCGGTCGAAAAAATCTGTGCGGTGGCGGGCCTGACGCGGCCGGAACTGGTCCGCGCGCGCTGCCTGCTGGTCGAGGAAACCGGCACCGGACCCGACTATCCATTCTCCGGCGAGAAGCTGTCGCCGGTGATGACGCTCTACCGCGCACGCGATTTCAACACCGCGTTCGCCACTGTGCAGGCAATCTACGACTACATGGGCAACGGCCACTCGTGCGGCATCTACAGTGAGAACGCCGATCACATCACGCGTCTCGGCCGCGAAATGACGGTATGCCGGGTGATCGTGAAGCAGGCGCACTGCTTCGCCAACGGCGGCTCGTTCGACAACGGCCTGCCGTTCTCGCTGTCGATGGGCTGCGGCACCTGGGGCCGCAACAGCTTCTCCGAAAATCTCAATTACCGGCATTTCCTGAACATCACCCGCATCGTGCGCCAGATACCGGCGCGCGAGCCGACGCCGGATGATATTTTCGGCGCCTATCGCAAGAAGTATCACGCATAATCGCAAGAGTGAGGAGATGCGGGCGGCATGGATTGATTCCGTTTTTCTCCCCTCCTCGAATGAGGAGGGGACGGAGCAAAGCGGGAGGGGTGGTCGATTTTTCCAGGCGCCGCCCACTACCCCGCCCGCCTTCGCGTGCGCCCCTCCTCAATAAGGAGGGGAAAAGAAGCAACAATCGCCAGCATTGGCTCCGCTGATCGATTTTTCGCAGCTCCCAGCCAAGACACCGTAAAAACAATTCATGCAAGTTGATCAGTTCCGTCGCCAATCCATGCGCACCATCCGCCACTACGTCGATCTCCAAGCCGAAACACGGCCCGACGCACCGTACCTGATTCTCCCTGAAACCGGCCGCACCCTGACCTACGGACAGCTGCAACAGGCGTCGCGCGAACTCGCGCACTATCTCGCCCACAAGGGCGTGCAGAAAGGCGACAAGATCTCGTTCATGCTCGCCAACGGCTACCAGGCCGGACGGCTGCTGATCGGCATCATGTACGCCGGCTGCGTGGTGCAGCCGATCAACCTGTTGGCGCAGCCGGCGCAGCTGGCGTACGTGCTCGACCACTCCGACACCCGCATCGTCTTCACGACTGCCGAGCACGCGGAACGGCTGCACGTGGCGATGAAAAATCTCGCGCGGCCGATCGAGGTCGTGGTGATCGATCCCGATGCTGAAAGCATTTTCGATGCCGCCGATCTACCGCAAACAGAGCCTGCAGAAATCGCCGAAGACGACGAAGCGCTACTGATGTATACCTCAGGCACCACCGGCATGCCGAAGGGCGTGCTGCTGAGTCACAAAAACTGCGTTGCCGGCGGCGAGTTCGTAAGTCAGGCGCACCAGCTCACCGCCGCCGATCGCGTACTGTGCTCGCTGCCGTTCTATCACATTAACGGCCAGATCGTGACCGGCGTTGCGCCGCTGGTGCACGGCGGATCGGTGGTGCTGCCGCACCGCTTCAGCGCCAGCGAATTCTGGAAACTGGTATCGGATTACCGCTGCACCTGGATCAACGTTGTTCCGACGATCATTTCGTACCTGCTCAACGGCCCTGATCCGCGCCAGACAACACCGCCGCTCGCGATCGACCAAGTGAAATTCTGCCGCTCCGCGTCGGCGCCGCTGTCCCCGGAACTACACCGCGCATTCGAGGAAAAATTCGGCATTTCTATCATCGAAACCTTCGGCATGACGGAATGCGCGGCGCCCTGCTTCACCAACCCGTACGAGCGCGAGCGCCGCAAGATCGGCAGCCCCGGCCCCGCGTTCGGCAACGAAGCGAAGATCATCA
>JBDZVW010000336.1:0-3373 GCA_040255885.1 Betaproteobacteria bacterium | reverse complement strand
TGAGTTTCGTGTGGGGACCGGGACAGACGACGCCGGTGCACGATCACACGGTATGGGGCCTGGTCGGCGTGATGCGCGGCGCCGAGCTGTGCCGCCGCTACCGACCGCAAGACGACCGCCTGATCGCCGGCGAACAACAGAAGCTGATGCCGGGCGAAGTAGACAAATTGTCGCCGGCGGCAGGAGACATTCACGATGTCGCTAACGCGTTCAGCGACCGCGTATCGATCAGCGTGCACGTCTACGGCGCCAATATCGGCGCGGTCAAACGCCACGTGTTCGATGCCTCCAGCGGCGCCGGCAAACCATTCGTATCCGGCTATTCCAGCGCACTGATGCCGAACTTCTGGGACCGCTCGGCCGAAGTGCGTGCGACACTGCAGCGCGCCTGACGCCGGCCGGAGTGAACGGATGCGTATTGCCATATTTAGCGCTGTGAAATCCCCCCTTGCCCCCCTTTTACAAAGGGGGGTAACAGCACAGCGGATCGGTTCACCTCTTTTTCAAAGCGGGGTAACAGCACGACAGATTGATTCCCCCCTTTGCAAAAGGGGGATCAGGGGGGATTTTCGGACGTCGAACCGGCACGGCGCCGGGACTCCTGCAAACAATCCAATCGCGCCACTCGACGCGCATGCGCACCGCATCCGTTGTCGCGCCCTGCCATGAACGAGGAACTGATCCGAACCTGCGAGCGCCACGTCACCCGCCTGACGCTCAACCGCCCGCACAAGGCGAACGCGCTCGACAGCGCGCTGATCGAAGCGCTGCTTGATGCGGTCGAGTATGCGTATACCGACGGCACGCGCCTGCTGGTGCTCGAAGGGCGCGACCGCAACTTCTCGGCCGGCTTCGATTTCACCGGCTATCAGCAGCAGAGCGAAGGCGAGCTGGTGCTGCGCTTCATCCGCATCGAGACACTGTTGCAGCGGCTGTATCACGCGCCGTTCGCGACGCTGGCGCTGGCGCACGGCCGCAATTTCGGTGCCGGCGTCGATATCATCGGTGCCTGCAGCCTGCGCATTGCCACCCCCGACGCCACCTTTCGCATGCCCGGACTGCGCTTCGGTGTGGTGCTCGGCACGCGTCGCCTCGCCGCGCGCGTCGGTACCGACAAGGCGCGCGAACTGCTTGCCGGTAGCCGTACATTCGGCGCCGACGAAGCGCTCGGCATCAATTTTATCACCGGCATCGCCGAGCCGCCCGAGTGGCCGGCGCTGATCACGCAGGCCGCAGCCGACGCCACCGCGCTGCCTGCCGCCGCCGCCGGCGCGCTCGCGCGCCAGACGCTCGCCGACACCCGCGCCGACGACATGGCAGCGCTGGTGCACTCGGTCACCGTTCCCGGGCTCAAGGAGCGCATCCGCATCTTTCGTGAAAGCAAATAGAGAGGAACCATGAGCAACGCATTGCCGAAGCACATGCAGGCGATATCGATCACCCGGTCCGGCACTCCGGACGTGCTGCAGCTGGCGACATTGCCGCTGCCCGAACCGAAGCCCGGAGAAGTGCTGATCAAGGTCGCCGCGGCCGGCGTCAACCGGCCCGACGTGCTGCAGCGCATGGGACGCTATCCGGTGCCGCCCGGTGCGTCGCCGCTGCTGGGCCTGGAAGTCGCCGGCACCATCGCCGCGCTCGGCGACGCCGGCGGCGGCTGGAAAATCGGCGATGCAGTATGCGCGCTGACGCCGGGCGGCGGCTATGCCGAGTACTGCGTTGCGCCGGCGTCGAACTGCCTGCCGATACCGCGCGGCCTGACGGCGACGCAGGCGGCGTCATTGCCCGAAACCTGCTTCACGGTGTGGAGCAATGTTTTCGATCGCGGACAGTTGCGCCCCGGCGAAACCTTTCTGGTCCAGGGCGGCGCCAGCGGCATCGGCGTCAGCGCGATCCAGATGGTGCACGCGCTCGGGCACCGCGTGTTCGCCACCGCCGGCAGCGACGACAAATGCCGCACCTGCGAGTCGCTGGGCGCCGAGCACTGCGTCAACTACAAGACTGCCGATTTCGTCGAAGTCGTGAAATCGCTCACCGACGGGCGCGGCGTCGACGTCATCCTCGACATGGTCGGCGGCGACTACGTGCCGCGCGAGCTGGAGCTGCTGGCGGAGGACGGACGCCTGGTGTTCATCGCGTTTCTGCGCGGCCCCAAGAGCAATTTCGACATCAACCGCGTGATGCGGCACCGGCTGACGATCACCGGTTCGACACTGCGGCCGCGTTCGGCCGAATTCAAGGCGGCGATCGCCCAGTCGCTGCGGCAGAAAATATGGCCGCTGATCGAGCGCGAACGCATCCGCGCGGTGGTGCATGCCACCTTCCCGCTGGCCGAAGCAGCCCGGGCGCACGCATTGATGGAATCCGGCCAGCACATTGGCAAGATCGTGCTGACGGTCGGCGAATAACGGCCGGCCAAAACGGTCCCGCAATCCCGCCGCCTGCCGTTGTCACGCCAGCCGCCGCCACTCTGGCATGCTTCTTGATAGCAGTTGATGGCATATTAATCACAATATCGCAACGGGAAGCCGGCACGCTACCCGAAAACTGGGGGCGTAGCGGCGGCGGCGCCCGGAACGCCGCCTGTTGCGGGGGACTCGGGGATGGATTCACAGGCAATCTATACCAAGACTGCCAGAGGTATTTTCACTGTCAGAAGCCGGACCGTGCGGCTGCCACGTGCCGTAATGGAGGTATTTCTGGCGATAGACGGCAGGTCGTCGCTGACGGAACTGGAGCAGCGCGTTGCCGGGGCCACGCAGCCGAAGCTCGTTGAAGCGATAGAACGGCTGCTGGCCGACGGCTACATCAGGCTGTTTTCCGGCGGCACAGCGGCGGCTGTCGCCGCAAACTCCGATCTCGATCTCGACTTCACTTCAAGCGAAGCGCTGGGCCGGCTGACTGTCGAGGTTGCGGCGCACAATCACGCCGCCGAGGAGGCCAGGGCGCGCGCCGAGGCCGACACACAAGCCGCGGCCGACGCGAAAGAGCGCCAGGAAACACAGGCCCAGGCCCGCGCCGAAGCCGAATTGAAGGCGCAAGTCGAATCCGAAGCCCGCCTCAAGGCCGAGGCCCAGGCCCAGGCCGCCGCCGAGGCCCGGGCTCACGCCGAAGCCGAAGCCCGGGCCGCGACCGAGGCCAAGGCCCGGGCCGCAGCCGAATCACGGATGGAAGCCGCGCTCACCGAAAAAACCCGGGCGGAAGCCGAAGCCCGGGCGCGCGCCGCAAGCGAAGCCGCGGCACGGCAGGAAATCGCGGACAAGGCGGCAGCCGAGGCACAGGCGCGGGCGGACGCCCAGGCCAGCGCCCGCAGCGCCGCCGAAGCGCTGGCACACGCCGAAGCGGAAACACGGGCGCGCACCGCGCTGGAAACCCA
>JBDZVW010000335.1:0-3389 GCA_040255885.1 Betaproteobacteria bacterium | reverse complement strand
AGCCGAGCATCATCCAGAACGCTTCCTGCGACGACATCGCGGTGTTCAGCAGCGCGAAATAATCGAAAGTCAGCACGCCGCCGCTGCGGTAATGCACGAACACCAGCGCCAGGATCGCGAGCAGCATCAGCAGTCCGCTGCCCTGCGTGAAGATGAAGAACTTGATCGATGCGTAGCGCCGGTTCTCATGACCCCAGATCGCGATCAGAAAATACATCGGCACCAGCATCAGTTCCCACAAAAAGAAGAACAGGAACAGATCGAGCGCCAGGAACACACCGATCGCGCCGGCCAGCACCCACAGCAGGTTGAAGTGATAAAAACCGACCCGCTCCTGAATCTCGCGCCATGAGCACGCGACCGATACGATGCCGAGAAATGCGGTGAGCGTGACCAGCAGCAGACCGATGCCGTCGACCGCGAGATGGAAGCTGATGCCGAAGCGCGGAATCCACGGTGTCATGGTATGGGCCAGCCACGCGCCATGCGTCGCCAGCGTAATCGACCCGGCATGTGATACCCAGATCAGCAGCGCCAATGCAAGATCGATCGCCACCGCCGCGAGTGCGATCCAGCGCGGCAGATCGCGATGCACGCGCTCGGCCGGCCACGCCAGCAGGCCGGCGAACGTTGGAACGAAAATCAGCACGCCGAGTATCATCCGAACACCGCGACGTAAACAATGAAAATCGCGCCGCTGCCGATCGCCGCCGCGTACCACCGCATGCGCCCGTTCTGGGTGGCACTGAGGCCACCCCACAGCAGCACGCAGAATTGCGCCGCACCGGTGTAGATCAGGTCGACGAAATCGCGCGCATCGATACGCGCGATCCAGCGGTACGGCCGTACCAGCGTCCGATCATAGAGCGTATCGAAGCCCCAGCCGCCGAGCCAGAACGCGTGCAGCGCGCGCGCCGGCGCGCTTTGCATCAGACGCGCGACCGCCTGCGGATAACGCAGGAACAGCAGCCATGCGGCAAAGATGCTGCCGAGCGACGCGGCGACCGCCAGCCATTCGATGATGATCGAGGCGCCTTCCGCAGCGGGCGCCGTATGCGCCGGCGGCAACGCCTTGTACATGAACGTCGTGAACAGCGGCAGATTGCCGAGATACGGCGGCAGCTCGATCCAGCCGCCGACGATCGACAGCACCGCCAGCACGATCAGCGGAATCGTGATGCGCACGCCGGGCCGCTTGCCGACGGCTGTCTTAGCTTCGCCGAAAAATGCGATGAACACGACGCGAAAAATATAGAGTCCGGTCATGATCGCGCCCACCCAGCCCGCCGCCCACAGCCATGGACTACCCTGCGTGGATGACCATGCCTGCCACAGGATCAGATCCTTGCTGTAGAAGCCGGCGGTGATCAGCGGCAGCGCAGTCAGCGACGCGGCACCGATCACGAAAGTCCAGAACGCGATCGGCAGTTTTTTGCGCAGTCCGCCCATTTTGAAAATGTCATGCTCCTCGTGCAGACTGGCGATCACGACGCCGGCCGACAGGAACAGCAGCGCCTTGAAAAACGCGTGGCTCATGAAGTGGAAGATCGCCGCCGACCACGCGCCGACGCCCAGCGCGAGGAACATGTAGCCGATCTGGCTGATCGTCGAATACGCGAGCGCACGCTTGATGTCGTGCTGCGTCAGTGCGCTGAACGCGGCCAGCAGCAACGTCAGCGCGCCGATGATCGCGACCGCCAGCTGCACTGGCGGCGCCAGCGCGTACAGCACGTGCGTGCGCGCGATCAGGTAGACGCCCGCAGTCACCATCGTCGCCGCGTGAATCAGCGCGCTCACCGGCGTGGGGCCGGCCATCGCGTCCGGCAGCCAGGTCTGCAGCGGCAGTTGCGCCGACTTGCCGACCGCGCCGCCGAGCAGCAGCGCCGCCGCGGCGATCGCGTAACCGTAGCCGGCCGTCCAGTGCTGCGCCGCACGCTGCATCAGCGGCTGTATCTGCAACGTGCCGAGCTGGGTGAACAGCAGAAATAATCCGACCGCCATCGCCGCATCGCCGATGCGCGTCACGATGAACGCCTTCTGCGCCGCCGCGCCGTTGACCGGGTCGCGGTACCAGAAGCCGATCAACAGATAGCTGCACAGCCCGACGCCTTCCCAGCCGAGATACAAAAACAGCAGATTGTCGGCCAGCACCAGCACGCACATCGACGCGACGAAGAGATTCATGTACGCGAAGTAGCGGTTGTAGCCTTCGTCGTCGATCATGAACTCGGTCGAATAGAAATGGATCAGGAAGCCCACCACAGTAACCACCAGTACCGTCGCCAGCGACAGCGCGTCGAGATAGAAACCGATGGTTGGCCTAAAGCCGGCGACGTTGATCCAGGTCCACGTCACCTGATGAAACACGTATCCCGGCGGCGGCGCGATGATGTACGTAATGCCGATGCCGATCGCGATGATCGCCGCGATCGCGACCGAGCCGGCGCCGACCAGCGCGATGCCGCGGCGTCCCAGCCGGCCGCCGGTGACCGCCAGCACGACAAAGCCGGCAAGCGGATAAATCGGTATCAGTCCCAGCAGATTGAGCATGTCAGCCCTGCATCGTGCTGACACGGTCGGCATCCAGCGTGTCGAAGCGCCGGTGCATCAGCAGCAGCAGTGCCAGTCCGACCGAGACTCCGGCGGCGGCGACACTCAGAATGAAGATAAACATGATCTGGCCGTCGGGCTGGCCCCAGCGCGCGCCGGCGGCGACGAACGCCAGCCCGGCGGCGTTGAACATGATCTCGATCGACATCAGGATGAAAATCAAATTGCGCCGCACCAGAATGCCGATCATGCCGAGCACCAGCAGGATCGCGGCCAGCAGCAGCGGATACTGCAGCGGTACCGTCGCCATCGCTCAGCCCTCCTCTTCGAGGCGCCGGTGGCCGAGGTGATAGGCGCCGACCAGCCCCGCCAGCAACAGCATCGACGCCAGCTCGACGCCCAGCAGATACGGCCCGAACAGGGCGATGCCGACCGCTTTCGACGTCACCTCGCCGGCCGCGGCAGGCATCGCGCCGCCGTACGCCAGCATGTATTCCAGCACCGCGAGCAGCGCCGCCGCGAGGATCGCGGGGCCGATCCACGCCGCCGGCGACAGCCAGCTGCGCATGCGCGCGGCGGCCGCCGCCCCGCTCAGATTCAGCATCATCATCACGAACACGAACAGCACCATGATTGCGCCGGCATAGATGATCACCTCCAGCGCCGCCGCGAATGGCGCCCCCAGCACGTAGAACACCACCGCCACCGCCAGCAGCGACACGATCAGGTAGAGCAGCGCGTGCACCGCGCTGCGGCCGGTGATCACCATCAGCGTCGCCAGCACCGCGATCACCGCCGCCACGTAAAAAGTGATGTTCATGCCCATGCCGTCTCCTTTC
>JBDZVW010000334.1:0-3397 GCA_040255885.1 Betaproteobacteria bacterium | reverse complement strand
TGCCGATGTTCCACATCGCGAATGCCGCCACCGTCAACGAGACGAAGCGATCGTCCTTGGTCCGGCCGAAATCACAGCTTCCGCGCGCCAACTGCGCACCGGTCATGAACAGCATCACGCCCAGCACCGGCTGCGGAAAAATCTTCAGCAGCGTGGCGACCGATCCGCTGAAGAACAGCGCGACCACCACCAGGATCGCGCCCAGGATCACCAGCGCGCCGCCGGTGCGCGCACCGAAACGCACATGCCCCGCCATGCCGCCTGCACCATGACACATCGGCACACCGCCCAGCAGCGGGCTCAGCAGATTCATGATGCCGGTCGAGATCGAGACCTTCTGCTCGCTCACCGTGCGGTCCGGAAACAGCCGGTTGTTTTCTTCGGTCACCGCAATCACCGCATTGCCGAGCGTCAACGGCAATTGCGGCAGCGCCAGAAACAGGGTGCCGATCACCACGTCCTTCCATTGCAGTTCGCCGAGATGCCACGACGGCCATTGCAGTTCGGGGCGAATCGCCGCCAGCTGATGAATCAGCGTCGGGTCTTTTACCACCGCAGCCACGGCGCCGAACACCAGCAGCAGGAACATCACCGGTATCGTCCTGCCGGCAAGCAGCAGCAACGTGCCCAGTAACGCGATCCCTCCCAGCAGCCAGCCGGTCGCGATCATCCCGATTCCCTGCAGCATGAATGAGAAACCGAGTCCGAGCACAATGCCGATTGCAACGGAGCGCGGCACCATATTGGTGATGCGCCGCGTCAGGCCGGTCGCGCCGAGGACGAACCACACCAACCCGGTGACAAACCCCGCACCGTAAACTGAATTCGGTGTCAGCACGATGTTCTTTGCCGCCTGGGTGGTTGCGACCGCACCGATTGCTTTCATCGGCTGCACCGGGAAAGGCGTGCGATAGTAGAGGCCGGAAGCGACTTTTGCCACGCCAAATGCCAGCAGCAGTCCCGCCGGATCCATCTTGAGCAGCGAAATGTACGCGACGACGAACGGGATCAGCGTTCCCAGGTCGCCGAACGCGCCGGCCCATTCCATGCGGTCGAAGCGGTTTTTCATGTTCTTTCGAAGTGCTTCCGCGCCCGTCTTCGGGCCGCCCAATTATACAGGTCGCGTGCTCGCAGCCTTCGGTAGCGGCGTCCGTTTCACTGCAGGGGAAACAGCGGCGCTCAATTACGCAAACAAGATTGACCCGCCGGAGGAATCCGGCATGGACAGCGCAGATTGGTCGCCGTACCAATCCGGCCTGCTATTACGCTGCTTACTGAGGGTTTGAAAACCGCTCCAGATCGGCGGTCTGATCAACGTCGTAGATTATTCCGTCATCATCACAATCGATCAGCCGCAATTCCTCGCGATGCGCCTGCAGGACAGTTCGTGCACCCTGGTCGGTGTTCAATGCGGCAAGCTCATCGCGAAAGTGCGCCGAGAACCCGACCGGATGGCCCCGCTCCCCGCGATAAACCGGCGCCGCCAGTGCCGCGCCAGCGCGCAACGCGTCGGCGACGGCAACGATGGTTTCCACTTTCACCAGCGGCATGTCGGCGAGCGCAATGACCCAGCCGTGCGCGTCACCGGCGGCGGCGATGCCGCACGCGAGACTCGCGCCCATGCCGAGCCGGGCGTTCGCACATTCGACGACGCACAGGCCGGCGTGGCGCAGGGCGTCGGCCAGATCGGCGTTCCCCGGCTTTACCACCGCCAGCGAACCGGGCAATGCCGCGCACAGCGTTTGCGCCGCCGCGACGCCCAGTGCGGTGCCGTCAGGCAGCGCATGCATCAGCTTCCCGCCGCCGAAGCGCCGCGCCGCGCCGGCAGCCAGCAGTATGCCGGTGATGGTCTCGGTCATCCCGCAATATTGACAGATTTTCGGCTTGCGGCCGAATCGGCAAATGCCGGACCGACCGGTGCTATGATTCATGCAGGAGGTGTCATTGCCGATGAATCTTCCATCATCCGCCGCCATCACACGCAATTCGTGTCCCGCCGCGCTGCTCGATGCGTTGCGCCAGCGATTCGGCGAACGCTGTTCCACCGGCGACGCGGTGCGCGAACATCATGGCAAGGACGAGTCATCGCATCCGCATGCGCTGCCGGATGCGGTGGTGTTCCCGCAATCGACCGATGAAGTCGCCGCGGCGGTGAAACTATGCCGCAGCCATCGCGTGCCGATGATTCCGTTCGGTGTCGGCAGCTCGGTCGAAGGTCAGGTGCTGGCGGTACGCGGCGGCGTGACGCTCGACATGAGCCGCATGAACCACGTCCTCGCGGTGCATACGGACGATCTCGACGCAACGGTCGAGGCCGGCGTCACGCGCAAGCAGCTCAATGCCCATCTCAAGGACACTGGCCTGTTCTTCCCGATCGATCCGGGCGCCGACGCCACCCTGGGCGGAATGGCGGCGACGCGCGCCTCGGGCACCAACGCGGTGCGCTACGGCACGATGCGCGAGAACGTGCTCGGCCTGACAGTCGTGCTCGCCGACGGAAGCGTCATCGGCACCGGCAACCGCGCGCGCAAGTCTTCGGCCGGCTATGACCTGGGCCGGCTGCTGGTCGGCAGCGAAGGCACGCTCGGCGTGATCACCGAGGTCACGCTGCGGCTCTATCCGCAGCCGGAAGCCGTGTCCGCCGCGGTGTGCGCGTTCCGCTCGGTCGACGCCGCGGTATGCACCGTCATCCGGACCATTCAGCTCGGCGTGCCGGTGGCGCGCATCGAGCTGCTGGATGCGCTGACGATGCGCGCGGTAAACGCCTACAGCAAACTTGGCCTGCGTGAGGCGCCCACACTGTTCTTCGAGTTTCATGGCAGTACGGCCAGCGTCGCCGAGCAGGCCACGACAGTGCAGTCCATCGCCGGCGAGCTGGACGGCGTCGATTTCGAATGGGCGACGCGCGCGGAGGATCGTTCCCGCCTGTGGCAGGCACGTCACAATGCCTATTTTGCCTGTCTGCAGTTGCGGCCGGGCAGCCGTGCGTTCACCACCGACGTCTGCGTGCCGATCTCGCGTCTTGCGCAATGCATCGCCGAGACGCAGGACGACATCGAGCGGTCGGCGTTTCCGGCCGCGCTGTTCGGCCATGTCGGCGACGGCAACTTCCATCTGGTGATTCCGGTGAAACCGGACGATGCGGCGGAACTGGATGCCGTTCACCAGCTCAATCGCCGGTTGGTGCGGCGCGCGCTGGCGATGGACGGCACCTGTACCGGCGAGCACGGCATCGGCCTCGGCAAGATCGAATTCATGAATGCCGAGCATGACGCCGCGGTGGACGTGATGCGTGCGATCAAGCACACGCTGGACCCGGACAATCTGCTCAATCCGGGAAAGATTTTCCCCGCCTGACCGTAACGGTTGCGGCGTCCGCCGATGCCGCTGCGGCAAG
>JBDZVW010000333.1:0-3407 GCA_040255885.1 Betaproteobacteria bacterium | reverse complement strand
TCCAGGGTCAGATCCCGGCTTGCGCCGGGCCCCTCTTCCGCCTTCCGGCGGCCACGCTCCACCCGTCGCGGTCGCACGCGCAGCGGACGGGGTGGTGGGCGGCGCCTGGACAATCGACGATCGTTCCTTCAAACCAAACGGCGCAACCGCGGCTCCCACCGCGCCCCTTCTCCTCTTTGGAAAGAAGAAGAGAAACGAATAGCGCCGCAGGCCTTTTATCGGCGCATTAGAATATCAATCGCGAAACGATTACATTCATAGCCGTTCTCCGCTACCATTCCCATCATGGAAACGATCACCAGACAGACACGTAAAAGCCGCATTTCGAGCCGCATCGAAAGCGTGCGGCAACTGTGGCGTCGCATTGCGGCACGCGGCGACGGCAAGGTGGTGGAAGCCGGCGCCGAGCTCGGCGCACGCCAGCTCGAGCGCATCCGCCGTCAGATGCGGGAATGCGTGAGCGGCCAGGGCGGGGAAATATCGGCGCGCGCCCGCGCGGCGCGGCTGGGCGCCACCTATTTGTCGTCCGACCAGGCCGGCAAGCGCGATTTTCTGAAGCTGCTGACCGACGAATTCGGCCCCGATCCGGACGAGGTCGACAAGGCGATCGACGCCTATCGCAGTGCGATCGACAAGCCCGCGCAGTTCGCCGCCGAAGGCAGACTGCGGGAGGCACTGCGCTCGCCGCGCAGCGTGATCCTGACGCAGTTCAACGCACTGCCGTCCGGCGTCAAGTTCCTGGTCGATCTGCGCGCCGACGTGCTGCGCTTCGCGAAAAGCGATTCCTCGCTTTCCGTGCTGGATCACGAACTGAAGGATCTGCTGGCCGGCTGGTTCGACGTCGGCTTCCTCGAACTTCAGCGCATCACGTGGAGTTCACCGGCGGCGCTGCTGGAAAAACTGATCTCGTATGAGGCGGTGCACGAAATCCGCTCGTGGAACGATCTGCGCAACCGGCTCGATTCCGACCGGCGTTGTTACGCGTACTTCCATCCCAGCATGCCGCAGGAGCCACTGATCTTCGTCGAAGTGGCGCTCACCGATTACATTGCCGGCAACGTCCAGGCGCTGCTCGATGAAAGCGCGCCGAAGCAGGATCCGCGCGACGCAACCACTGCCGTGTTCTATTCGATTTCGAGCACGCAGACAGGCTTGCGCGGCATCAGTTTCGGCAATTTCCTGATCAAGCGCGTGGCCGATGATCTGGCGCACGATCTGCCGCACATCAAGACCTTCGTCACGCTGTCGCCGATTCCGCTGTTCTGCGCCTGGCTCGACAGCGGCGACGCACTGGTCGCCGGCTTCAATCTGCCGGCCGCCGAGCAGAAGGCATTCGAGACCGCTGCCGGCAAGCCGTTCAGCATTGCCGCCGTACGCGAAATCCTGAAAACCGACGGTTGGCACACGTCGACCGCGGTGGCCGATGCGCTGCGCGAGCCGCTGCTGCGCCTGTGCGCACGCTATCTCGCGCAGGCGCGGATCGGCAGCCGGCCGTACGATCCGGTGGCGCGCTTCCATCTCGGCAACGGCGCACGCATCCGGCGCATCCACTGGCTCGGGGACACGTCGAAGAAAGGGCTGCAACAGTCCGCAGGACTGATGGTCAACTACCTCTACGACCTGTCGGAAATCGAGGAAAACCACGAACGCTTCGCGCGCGACGGCCGCGTTGCGATGTCGCCGGAAGTCCGCAAGCTGTTAAAGGCGCCTTAGGCGCCTATAGTGCGTGAGGTGTGAGGAGTAAGGAGTGAGGCGAGCAAACCGCTGTAGCGTACGCCTCGCGCACCACAGTAATCGCAAGTCGGATTAGCATAGCGTAATCCGACGTTTCACCCTTCACATACATTCAACCCCTCGCTCCTCACACCTCACTCCTCACGCCTTTCAAGCCACCCGCCGCACGAAGTCCCGCAGCCGCACGCCGGTCAGCCACAGCACCGCGAAATAGCTCGCTGCGCCGGCGACCACCACCCATGCCAGATGCGCGGCACGCACCCACGTACCGCTGCGCAGCCATGAAACGTCCGGCCCGGACGCCACCCACAGCACCGCGGCCATCACGATCAGCGCGGCCGCAACGCGCAGCGCGAACGTGCGCCAGCCCGGCTGCGGCTGATAAATCCCGTGCTGCCGCAGCTTGTGGTACAGCAGCCCCGCGTTGAGGCAGGCGCCGAGCGCGATCGCCAGCGCCAGCCCGGCGTGCTGCAGCGGCCAGATCAGCACCAAGTTCAGCGATTGCGTAACCACCAGCGTGATCACGGCGATTTTCACCGGCGTCCGGATGTTCTGTCGCGCGTAAAAGCCCGGCGCCAGCACTTTCACCAGAATCAGGCCGAGCAGACCGACGCTGTACGCGACCAGTGCGCGGCGCGTCATCCATACGTCGTGCGCCGAAAATGCACCGTGATGAAACAGCGTGGAAATCAGCGGTACCGCGAGAATCGCCAATGCCACCGCGGCCGGCAGCGCCAGCATCAGCGTCAGCCGCAAGCCCCAGTCGAGCAGCCGCGCATATTCGTCCGGCGACTTGTCGGCATAATGCTTCGACAGGCTCGGCAGCAGCACCGTGCCCAGCGCGACACCGAGCAGGCCGTTCGGAAACTCCATCAGACGATCGGCGTAATACAGCCATGACACGCTGCCGGTCGCGAGAAACGATGCAAAGATGGTGTTGATCAGCAGCGAAATCTGGCCGATCGACACGCCGAACACCGCCGGCCCCATCTGCCGCACCACGCGCCAGGTGCCGCTGTCGTGCAGATTGAGCCGGAAGCGCGGCAGCAGTCCGAGACGCCACAGGAACGGCGCCTGGAACGCGAGCTGCGCGATGCCGCCGCAGATCACCGCCCACGCCAGCGCCATCACCGGCGTGTCGAAATACGGCGCCGCCCACAGCGCGAAGCCGATGAACGACAGGTTGAGCAGTGCCGGTGTTATCGCCGGCACCGAGAAACGGCTGTAAGTGTTCAGTATGCCGCCGGCAAGTGACGTCAGCGAAATCAGCAGGATGTACGGAAAGATGACGTGCAGCATGCGCACCGTCAGGCCGAACTTTCCCGGCTCGGCGGCGAACCCCGGCGCGCTGATGTGGACGATGATCGGCGCGGCGATGATGCCGATCAGCGTCACCGCGAACAGCGCCAGCAGCAGCAGGCCGGACACGTGATCAATCAGGTCGCGGGTGGCGGACGGCCCGCGGCGATTCTTGTACTCGGCCAGGATCGGCACGAACGCCTGCGAAAACGCGCCTTCGGCAAACAGCCGCCGCAACAGGTTCGGGATGCGGAACGCGACGAAAAACGCGTCGGTCGCAAGCCCGGCGCCGAAAATGCGCGCAATGATCGTATCGCGCGCGAATCCGAGAATGCGCGAGACCAGCGTCAGGCTGCTCACCGTCGCCAGGGCTT
>JBDZVW010000332.1:0-3410 GCA_040255885.1 Betaproteobacteria bacterium | reverse complement strand
GAGCAGTCCCTTGAGCGCATTTCCGAGACCACCGCCCGATCCCGATTTCGAGCCGCCAAGCCGCTCTTCGAGCTTTTCCTTCAGCTTCTCTTTTGCCTTCTGCTCGACCGCGCCTTTCGCCAGCGCGCCGAAGTCGATTCCGTACTGCGGCGACGCCAGCGCTCCGGTGACGCGCACCGGAATGGTGATGCCTCTGAGATCGGCCAGCTCCTTGCCGCCCTGGCCCGCCGTAGTGGCGACGATGCTGGCCTTCGCCAGATAGTTGATCGTGTTATTGACGAGATTGACGTCGCCGTTGCCGCCCACTCTGAGCAGTGGCGACTTCACATCGAGATCCTGATTGTGCGCGACCCCGTTCGTGATCTTGAAGCTGGCCTTGAGCTCCGAGAAATCGGTTTTTTGCGTGTCGTTGTTCTGCTGCACCTGCTCGCCCTTGAAAGACGCCAGCTTCGCTTTCGCGTTGCGGATCACCTCGGCCAGGTTTATGCCCTTGATCGCACCGTTCGTCAAATGTACGGAGGCACTGCCATTGAGCGCCTTTTTCAGCGCGCTGGTCGTTGCGCCGTGACTGGTAACGTCGAGCGTAATGTTGCCGCGCCCTTCCAGCCGGTCATGGCCGGTGAGGTCTTTCAGCAGCGGCCCGATGGTGATCCCGCTCAGGCTCTGTTTCACCGTCATCGCCGGTGTCGACTGTGCGTTCAGCGACAACGCACCGTTCAATTTTCCCTGGTAAAGATTGGCGGACAGCGGACTCACATCGAGCTTGCCGTTCGCCGCCTTGAGCTTGAGCTGCACCTGAGACGCCTTGAGGTTGCTTGCTGTCAGCGAACCGATCGCAATCGACCCGTTTGCATTCAGCGTTTTGAGCGCCGAGAAATCGAACGGTTTCTCGCCGGCCGCGCCCCCCGTCGCGGCCGGTTTGCCACCGCCACCACGGTTGGCGGCAGCGCCGGCCCCGGCCGGCTTTGTGGCGGCGGCCATGTAGCGGTCGACATCGATCTTGTCTATCGCGACATCGAACGTATACGACGGCGGTGAAAACTTCACGACCGCGGCGCTGCCCTTGACGTTGCTCTGGTCGATCTTGCCAGCGAAATCGATAGCCGCATGTTTCTTCGCCAGATCGGCTGATGCGGCGCCCTCAAGATTGACGGCGACCGGACTTTTCGGCATCGAAGAATCGACGACATTGATCGCCGCTACGAATTTCGGCAGCTTGATCGTCTGCGCTTCAAGGTTGCCGGAAAGCGGGCTTGTCAGCGTGCCCTTGATGTTCCGGGTGTCGCTTGCCATTGCAATATTCATCGCGACCTTGTCGGCCTTGAACGCGCTGCCGTTGCCGGAAAGTGCCGGCACCTCGAGTTTGACCGCGGTTTTTTCGCCGCCATTGCCAAGCGTTGCGTCGAGCGTGATATTGCCCCCGCTTACCTGCTTCGACGTCAGCGTCAATTGCGGTATCTTGAACTTCGCGCTGACCTCACCGCCGCTCTGCTGTTTGCCGGTCACGTCGAACCCGAGTTTTTTGATCACGAATTCGTGCGTCGCGAGCTTCGCATCGACATTGTCTCCCGCCAGCGTCGCGTTGAGATCCTTCATCCCCGCCGCGTCGCCCTGGATTCCGCCGTCGAGGTCCTGCAGCATGTAGTGCCGTTGCTGAAGATCGAACGTCAATCTGGTCTTCAACTTCACTTTCGCGTTCAACTGCGGCTTGTTGCTGCGCACTGCCGCCGCGAAGTCGATCGTGGTCGGCACATTCGGCGCCAGACGTCCGGTTTTCAAATTGAGGCCGCTGACCGCATATTGCACACCGGTCTGCTGGTCGGCATAGCTGACGGCGGCGTCTTCGATGCCGACGTGCGCAATGTCGATATTGAACCCGGGCTGCGTGCCGCCGCCGGCGGTGGGACCGCCGCCGGAAGTACCGCCGGTGGCGGTGCCCCGACCCTGCGCAGCCGCCGCTCCACCGCCCAGCAAATCGCTGAAATTGGTGCTGCCGTCCTTGAAGCGCACCAGATCGGCGCGCAGCCCTTTCAGGTCCACTTCATCCACCACCAGCTTCTTCGACAGCAGTGGCAGCAGCTTCAGTGATATGCGCGCTTGCTCGACGGCGGCAAACTGCTTGTCGCTGCCCTTGTCGCTCAGCCATACCTTGCCGAGATCGGCGCCAATGTTGGGCCAGAATGAAAGCTTGATGTCGCCGCCGAGCTTCAGCGTGCGACCGGTCTTTTCCTTGACCAGCTGGATGATTTTCGGCTTGTAGTCGTTGGGATTGAAGGTCGCTGCGACGTAGGCGCCGATCGCGATGACGATGACGATGATCGCGGCGACTGCTATTCCGATGTATTTGGCGATTTTCATGGCAGCAGAATCGTTCTCCGTGTCGAGTTGTCCCTCACAAAATTCCGGTCCTCTCGCGCACCACCACGCACGCGGACGTTCTGTCGGGCGCGTTGCACGCCATTGCGTCCTGGCCCGTCGCGGTGAAATGAATTCCGCTGGAGCGGGTGATGGGAATCGAACCCACGTCTAAAGCTTGGGAAGCTTTCGTTCTACCATTGAACTACACCCGCGCGAGCGCCCAATTTTAGGGACCGCGGCAGAGGTTGGCAACCGCCGCCGCGAAACGCCGTGCATTGCGTTGCCAAAACCACCCCAAGCTGCAACAATAAAGATGACTTCTACTGCGTTTGTCGCAACATGATTTCAGTCACCGTCAACGGCGAACCGCGCCAGGTGTCCGCAATGTCGTGCGGCGAGCTGATCGCTTCGCTCGACCTCACCGGCAAGCGGATCGCGGTCGAGCGCAACGGCGAGATCGTGCCGCGGAGCCGGCTTGGCGACGAAATGCTCGCCGACGGCGACCGCCTCGAGATCGTGGTGGCGGTCGGCGGCGGTTGACCTCACAATTGACCCCGGTCAACGCGCGCGCCGACGGCTCGCCGCATACTGACTCGTCAACGCTTTTTCTCATAAATCCATGAAGCCCCACGAAAACCTCGATCCCCTGATCATCGCCGGCAAGTCTTATCATTCGCGGCTGCTGGTCGGCACCGGCAAATACAAGGATTTCGCCGAAACCCGCGCCGCGATCGAAGCCAGCGGCACGCAGATCGTGACGGTCGCGATCCGACGCACCAATATCGGCCAGAAGCGGGACGAACCGAGCCTGCTCGACTTCGTGCCGCCTTCAAAATACACGCTGCTGCCGAATACCGCCGGCTGCTACACCGCCGAAGACGCGGTGCGCACGCTGCGGCTGGCACGCGAGTTGCTCGATGGCCATGATCTGGTGAAGCTGGAAGTGCTGGGCGACCCGCACACGCTGTATCCGAACATCACCGAAACGCTGCGCGCCGCCGAGATACTGGTGAAAGACGGTTTCAAGGTGATGGTCTATACGTCGGACGATC
>JBDZVW010000038.1:0-13443 GCA_040255885.1 Betaproteobacteria bacterium | reverse complement strand
TGATGTTGCAGTCGAGAATGGTGCGCCACGCGTGCTCGTAGCCGGCGCTGATCGCCGCCTGCGGCGTCATGCCGGCGCGCAATTCTTCGCGCACGCGTTCGTTGATCAGCACGTTGGCGTCGATCGCCATGCCGACGGTGAGCGCGATGCCGGCCATCCCCGGCAGCGTCAGCGTCGCCTGCAGCATCGACAGCAGCGCAATCAGCAGCAATACGTTGATCGCCAGTGCAGTGATCGAAATCGCACCGAACAGCACGTAGTAGGAAATGATGAATACGGCGATCGCCGAGAATCCGATCCACGTCGAGTGAAAGCCGACGCTGATGTTCTTGGCGCCCAGGCTGGGACCGACAGTGCGTTCCTCGACGATGTTCATCGGCGCCGCCAGCGCGCCCGCGCGCAGCAGCAGCGCGATGTCGTTCGCCTCACGGGTGTTCATGTGGCCGCTGATCTGCACCCGCCCGCCGTCAATCTCCTGCTGGATCACCGGCGCGGTGACCACCTCGCCCTTGCCCTGGTCGAACAGAACGATCGCCATGCGCTTGCCGACGTTATCGCGCGTGACACGTCCGAAAATACGCGCGCCGGTGCCGTCGAGATTGACGTGCACCGCCGGCTGTCCCGTCTGCGGGTCAAAGCCGGGTTGTGCGTCGTTGATGCGGTCGCCGGTCAGGATCACCTGCTTCTTGACCAGCAGTGGCTGGCCGCTGCGGTTGTAATACAGCGAATCGCCGAACGGAACCTGGCCCTTGACCGCCGCCGCCAGCGACGCCGGGTCCGAGTGATCCTCGTCGACCATGTGGACTTCGAGCGTCGCGGTGCGGCCCAGGATTTCCTTCGCGCGCGCGGTATCCTGAACGCCCGGCAACTGCACCACCACCCGGTTCAAGCCCTGCTGCTGGATGATCGGCTCGGCGACACCGAGTTCATTCACGCGGTTGCGCAGCGTGGTGATGTTCTGCTGCAGCGCCAGTTCCTCGGTCCGGCTCTGCGACTGCTTGCTGAGCGTTGCGATGATCAGGTTGTCGCCGCCCGATTCCTCGGTCTTCAGCGTCAGGTCGGGCATGCTTTTGCCGATTTCGGCCATCGCCTTTTCGCGCGCCGCGGCGTTGCGCAGATGCACGACGACCTTATCGCCTTCCCGGTCAACATGGGTATATTGAACGCGCTGATCACGCAGGTTGGTGCGGATGTCGCCGACGTAGCTGTCAAGCTTCTTGGTGAGCGCCGCATCCATGTCAACCTGCATCAGGAAATAGACGCCGCCGCGCAGATCGAGCCCGAGATACATCGGCAGCGCGCCGATCGCCCGCAGCCAGCGCGGCGATTGCGACACCAGGTTCAACGCCACCACGTAGTCGTCGCCGAGCTTCGAAGTGATCAGGTCCTTGGCCTTGAGCTGGATGTCGGTATTGCCGAAGCGGGCGCGCACGGTATTGGTGCCGGTATCGAGCGTGATCGCATCCGGGGTGAGCTTGCCGGCCTTGAGGATGCCGGCAACGCGCTGTTCCAGCGCGGCATCCACCTTGACGGTCGCGTGCGTCGGCGAGATCTGCACCGCCGGTGCTTCGCCGTAGAAGTTCGGCAGCGTATAGATGATGCCCACCAGCACGGCAATGCCGATGATGACGTATTTCCAGAGCGGATAGCGATTCATCTTGGTTCGTGAGGTGTGAGGGATGAGGAGCGAGGAGCTGAACTCGACTCAGCGCTCGATGCCCGGTTTGTCACCCCACCCCTCACTCCTTACTCCTCACAGGTTCTTGATGGTGCCCTTCGGCAGCATGATCTGAATCGACGGACGCTGCACCTTGATTTCGACGTTGCTGGCGATTTCGAGCGTCACGTAATTTTCGTTGAGCTTGCTGATGCGGCCGACCATGCCGCCGTTGGTCACCACCTCGTCGCCCTTCTGCAACGCTTCGAGCATTGCTTTCTGTTCCTTCGCGCGTTTCATCTGCGGGCGGATCATCAGAAAATACAGAATGACGAACATCAGCACGATCGGCAGGATGCCCATCAGGTCGAAACCGGGCGCGCCAGCCGCCGCCGACTGGGCAAATGCGTTGCGAATCAGCACTTCATTTCCTCCGCTCGAGGGTTGAATCCGGAAAACGGGACGGGGGACGGCCCGATTTGAAAATCATGCATTTTATCATGATATTCCGCCGCCTTGCCGCAATCCGTCGGTAAAGGCGGCGAGGCGCCGCTGCTCGATGGCCGCACGCAGCCCGGCCATCAGCGCCTGGTAATAATGCAGATTGTGCAGCGTATTGAGCCGGGCGCCGAGCATTTCGTTGACCCGCTGCAGATGATGCAGGTAGGCGCGGCTGAAGTGGCGGCAGGTGTAGCACTCGCAGGCCGCATCGAGCGGCGCCAGATCGTCGCGATAGCGGGCGTTGCGCAGCTTGACCACGCCGGCGCTGGTGAAGGCCCAGCCGTTGCGCGCATTGCGCGTCGGCAGCACGCAATCGAACAGGTCGACGCCGGCCGCCACCGCCGCCACGATGTCGGCCGGCGTGCCGACGCCCATCAGGTAGCGCGGCCGCTCGGGCGGCAATTGCGGCGCAGTATGGGCCAGGATGCGCAGCATGTCCGCTTTCGGCTCCCCGACCGACAGGCCGCCGATCGCGTAACCGTCGAAACCGATGCGGCACAGCCCGTCCAGCGACGCGTCGCGCAGCCGCTCGTACATGCCGCCCTGCACGATGCCGAACAGCGCATTCGGATTGCCGTCGTGCGCCCGTTTCGAACGCTCCGCCCAGCGCAGCGACAGCTCCATCGATGCGCGCGCCTGCCGCTCGTCGGCCGGGTACGGCGTGCATTCGTCAAATACCATGGCGACGTCGGAATCGAGCACGCGCTGAATGCGCATCGATTCCTCGGGTGTCAGAAAGCAGGGATCGCCGTTGACTGGCGAGCGGAATTTGACTCCCTCCTCGGTGATTTTGCGCAGTTCGCCGAGGCTGAACACCTGGTAGCCGCCGGAATCGGTCAGGATCGGTCCGTCCCAGCCCGTGAAACGGTGCAGACCGCCGTGCGCGGTAATAACGTCCAGCCCCGGCCGCAGCCACAGATGAAAGGTATTGCCGAGCACAATCTGCGCGCCCACTGCCCGCAACTCGTCCGGGCTCATCGTTTTCACCGCGCCATAGGTGCCGACCGGCATGAACGCCGGCGTATCGATCGTGCCGTGCGCCAGCGTGAGCCGGCCGCGGCGTGCCGCACCGTCGCTGGCGAGAACGTGAAAATCCATCACGGCCGATCTTCTGCGGCCCGTACCGCGATGCGTTCGAGCGCCGTGCGCATCGCGCGCGGCATCGGCACCGGGTGCTGCGTCGCGCGATCGCAGCACACGTGCACGAAATGGCCCTGCGCCGCGGCCTGCTGCTCGTCGTTGCGGAACACGCCGATTTCGAAACGCGCACTGCTGCAGCCGATATGAGCCACCCGCAGCCCGCAGTGCACCGTATCCGGGAAACGGATCGGGCTGAAGAAGCGGCACTGGTTTTCGACGACGAAATTGACCACCGGTCCGTTGTCGAGATCGAGCGCGCCTTCGCGGATCAGGTATTCGTTCACCGCGGTGTCGAACCAGGAATAATAGACGACGTTGTTGACATGGCTGTACATGTCGTTGTCCATCCAGCGCGTCGTGATCGTCACGAAATGGACGTAATCCGAGCGCGTGTCGCCGGTTTTTTCACTCATCACGCCGGCGCTCCGGCAACCGGCTGCTGGCGTTCGATCAGCATCGCGTCGCCGTAACTGAAAAACCGATAGCCGGCATCCACCGCGTGGCGGTACGCCAGCCGGATATTGTCGATGCCGCCGAATGCCGAGACCAGCATCATCAGCGTCGACTTTGGCAAATGAAAATTCGTCAGCAGCCGCTCCACGACCCGGAAGCGGTACCCGGGCGTGATGAAAAGACGCGTCTCCCTATCGCCGGCATGCAGCTCGCCATCCGCCGCCGCAGCCTCCAGCGCCCGCAGGCTGGTCGTGCCGACCGCTGTCACGCATGCGTCTCGTTCCCGCGCCGCCCGCACCGCGTCGACCGTCGCCTGCGGTACGTGGTAGCGCTCGCTGTGCATCACGTGATGCGCAACATCATCGACGCGCACCGGCTGGAAAGTGCCGGCGCCGACGTGCAAGGTCACATAAGCGACGACCACCCCGCGCTCGCGCAATCGATCCATCATCGCCGCATCGAAATGCAAGCCTGCGGTCGGCGCCGCGACAGCTCCCGGCTCACGCGCATAAACCGTCTGGTAGCGCTGTTCGTCGGCCGCATCCGGCGCATGGCGGATGTACGGCGGCAGCGGCACCGTGCCATGGCGCTCGAGCAGTGCAAACACATCATCGCAACCCTCGAAGCGCAGCCGGAAAAATTCGCCCTCGCGGCCAATCACCGTTGCGGTAACGCCCTCCGCCAGCAGCAGCGTGCCGCCCGGCTGCGGTGAATGGCTTGCGGACACCTGCGCCAGCACCTGCGCGCCGTCCAGCACGCGCTCCACCAGCACCTCCACCTTGCCGCCGCTCTGTTTGCGGCCCGCCAGCCGCGCCTTGATCACCCGCGTATCATTGAATACCATCACATCACCGGGCTTCAGCAGACCCGGAAGCTCGCGAAAGCGGCAATCCGCAACGGCACCGCTGCGGCCATCCAGGTACAACAGTCGGCTGGCAGCGCGCTCGCGCGCCGGCGACTGCGCGATCAGCTCCGACGGGAGATCAAAATCAAAATCGTTCAGATGCATGCCGCGGATTATACCGGCAGCGGAACATGCGTCGCTGCAGAGCGGCAATTCGACGCGTATCGGGCACGCCGAAGCACCGTGATTGAGCACGCAGCCCGAAATGAGCGATAATTGCCCACCCCTGCCGGGATGGCGGAATTGGTAGACGCAGCGGACTCAAAATCCGCCGGTGGCGACACCGTGGGGGTTCGAGTCCCCCTCCCGGCACCAGACTTTCAACGGAAGACGGCGGCCGCAGCCGAAATCTTCAAGTCAACACCGTGACGGTCGTCTTCCCGGCGTCAAGCGGATTGGGTTCCGGCCAACGCGAGGCCATTTTTTACCGCGACAAGACCGCTGTCAGATCTCCGTAGCGGCGACCGCAGCCGGAATCCCGGCCAGCGCCATCGAAGTTCGAATCCGTGGCTGCCTGTTATACCATTGGCAATGATCGGCGAGCATTCCACCGTGGGAAAGAAATGTATTTACCGGACCATTTTTCAGTCAGTGACAGTGCGCTTATACGCGACGTTATGCGTGCTTATCCGTTCGCTCTATTGATTTGCCCGGATGAAAGCGGACTGCCGTATGCCACGCACGTGCCGCTCGTGGCACATGATGATGCCTCAGGTCTGATGCTCGAAGGTCATGTCGCGCGGGCCAATCCGCACTCCGGATTGCTGCAAGCGCAGCAGGAAGTGCTGACTGTTTTCAACGGCCCGGATGCGTATGTCTCTCCTTCTCTTTATAAAACGGAGATGGCAGTGCCGACCTGGAACTACGTTGCGGTCCACGCTTATGGCCGACCGGAAATCGTCGATGATCGGGATGGAAAAAATTTGCTGCTCGAAAAATTGATTGATCAGCACGAGCCAGCCTATAAGGCACAGTGGCATGCTATGCCCGACGAATATCGGCAGAAGATGCTGGCGGCAATCGTGGGCTTTCGGATTCGTGTAACCCGCCTGGAAGCCAAGTTCAAACTCAGCCAGAACCGGCCGTCCGAAGACCGGGCGCGCATCTACCGTACGTTTTCAAGCGCTGCGGACGAACCGCATAAAGAACTGGCCACGTGGATGCGTCGACTTGGGATATGGACGGCAAGCATAACGTAATCATTTTCTTTTTCCGGCGCGTCTTCGGGCAGCCTCAGGCAATTGAAATCGGCATACGGGACGACCAGATATTCCGCCCGGCGATGCCGCGCGCTTGATAGGAACGGTTCTACGATTGGTAAAAATTACCGGTGGGCGACGCAAGCCTTACCGTCGCCCACCGGATGCACGGCACGCCGTCACGCAACGTTGCGTAACGGCGGGTGTTCTGCTGCGCGCCGGCTCGATTGCGGAGGCTACGCCGCCTCGGTATGTTCGCCGCGGTAAATCGGCTCGTGCCGCGCAAAGAACGAGAACAGGATGTCGTAGACCATCAGGTAATTGATCTGCTGGAAACTGGCGTGGGAAATGCCGGGCATCACGGTGAACTGCTTGTCCGGATTCGGCAGGCGCTTGAAAAACCCGATCAGGTCGTCGAAACCGGCGATGCCGTCGAACTCGCCGCGCATGATGATCGTCGGCGCGGTGATCTTCTCCGGCTCGACCACCGGCAGGTGTGAACACATGTCGACATAGGTGCCGATCGGCATCGAATCGTCGAGCGCGAGGATCGCATCGGCGAACGCGTTGACCACTTTTTCCTCCGCGCATCCGGGATGGTCGCGCGTGAAAATGCTGTGCACGAACGCACGGTCGATCGGCCGCCGTTTCGCCTTCAGAAATTCCGGCAGCTTCTTGCGCCGCGCGGCCAGCGTCGGGCTGCCTTCGCCGGTCCACACGAACGCATCGAGCGCCAGTCGCGCAACACGCTCCGGATGGCGCTGCGCAAACAGCGCGGCACGCAGCGCGCCTGACGAAATGCCGTACACCATGAATTTTTCCGCCCCGCGCGTATCCATGATGTAGCGCGTCGCCGCCGCC
The DNA here is from genome assembly GCA_040255885.1 of Betaproteobacteria bacterium. Lineage (GTDB taxonomy): Bacteria > Pseudomonadota > Gammaproteobacteria > Burkholderiales > JBDZVW01 > JBDZVW01. The sequence goes on along the minus strand of JBDZVW010000038.1, from coordinate 6,728 downwards.
AGGTCGTCGGCGCCGTCGGCGATATTGCTCGCAATATCGCGCTGCTTGTCGGAACGGCCGTAACCTTCCATGTCGACACACCAGGTATCGAAACCGTGCTGCGCGAACCACTCCATCACCGACGAATGCGGGCGGCCCGGCACCTGCAGGTCGAACGTCGGCTGCGACGCCATCGACGAGCCGTGCACAAACAGCACGGTGCCGCGCCTGTCACCCGGCGCGGCGGCGCGCTTCTCCCACAGAAACAGATTGACGTCACCCTTTTTTGTCCAGTGCTCCTCGCCACGGATGGCGGCCTGGTCGGTCGGTTGATTCATTGGTCTCCTTGAAATTGCAGCATGCTGATCTTCGCGCATGACGCGTCATGCGCCTTTCATCCCTACATCGGCTTGAGTCCGATCTGGTCGGCGAGCTTGTGGATCCGGCCGACATAATCGTGCAGCATCGCATCGAACTGCTTCGGATCCTGGTACGCGGGCTCGACGCCCAGCTTGCGGAAACGGTCTTTGATCTCCGGCATCTGCAGAATCCGCGCGATTTCGGCGCTCAGCTTGGCACGAATGTCGGGACTCGTCTTCGCCGGCACCAGTATGCCGAACCAGTCGCCATCGACGCCCGGATAACCGAGCTCGCGTATCGTCGGCTTGTTCGGCAGAAACCACGGGCGCGCCGGCGCGTCACTGGCGAGGATAACCAGCTTCCCTTCCTTTGCCAAGGGCAGCACGTTGGTTCCCTGCGCGAAAACGTAATCGACACGGCCGGCCACCACCGCCGTCACGCCGGCCGGCGTGCTGTGATAAGGCACGTGCAGCACCTTGAATCCGGCCTGTTTCGCAAACAGCGCGCCGTGCAATTGGGCGGTGCTGCCGACGCCCGGTGATGCAAACGTGATCGGCTCCTTGCGCGACTGGGCGTAGGCGATCAGTTCCTTCACCGAATGGACACTGAGCGACGGCGATACGGCGAGCAGGCTGGGCGCGTTGGCGACCAGCGCCACGCCGCCGAAGTCGCGCAGCGGATCGTACGGCAGATCGGTACGGATCGCCGACGTCACGCCGAACGCGCTCGGCACCATCAGCAGCGTCTGGCCGTCGGGTTTGGTCTTGACCGCATGCGACGCGCCGATGATGCCGCCGGCACCCGGCTCGTCGACCACCACCACCGGCACGCCCCATGCAGCGGACAACGCCTTGCCGATGATGCGTGCCAGCACGTCGGTGGTGCCGCCGGCGCCGGACGGAATGATGACGTTTATGCGGCCGTTCGGATACGCGGATGCGCCATTTTCCGCGAGCGCCGCTCCGGCCGTGCACAGAATGGCGAACAGCATGCCTGCAGTTATTTGTTTAATGACGTGCAACATGGGTCTCCTCCTTTTTGCAGATCGGTGTTCAACGAATACTGATCCGGATGCCGCTCAGGCGCCATTTGTCAGGTCCGGCACTGCGCTACGCGGCAGAACTCCGCCGGCGCGTTTCCGACCATCGCCGGAGCCAGCCTTCGTTGCCGCCAAGCGCGACCACTTCGCGCAGCGATTCCGGGATCGGTGGGCAGTTGTACGTGATGCCGCGCGTATGGTTCACGAATGTCCCGCTCTCGAAATCGACTTCCAGCTCGTCGCCGGTTTCACACTGTCCGGTAATGCCGGCGCAATCCGTCATCACCCGCAGCCCGACGCCGATCGCGGCCCGATACGCGAGAAACGGCATCGACTCGCACACCAGACCGAGCCCCAGCGCCCGCATCGCGATGTAGCCGTTCATCTTCGGCCCCATGCCGAAGTTGCGCCCGGTGACAATGATGTCGCCGGGGCGGCAGCGTTCGTGAAAGCCGGGATCGCTTTCTTCGAACAGATGCGGAATCAGGTCTTTCGGATCCATGTAGAGGCCGGTGATCAGCCACGCCGGAATGACGCCGCCCGGATGCGGCACGTCGTGCCCGAGCTTGTAGCAGCGCCCGGTCAGCCGCCAGTTCGCCGTCGTACTCACGCCGCCTCCCGCACGTTCAGAATCGCCGGCGACGCCGGGACGTTGCGCGGATCGGTGATCCGGCCGGTGACCGCCGACGCCGCGACTGTCGCCGGACTGCCGAGATAGAGCTTCGCGTCGCGCGCGCCGAAGCGCCCGGTATTGCTGTTGGTCGCCGTCGAAATCGACACCTCGCCGGAGTGCAGCGGCCCCACCACGGCGTCGTTGCATGGCCCGCAGCCGGCCGGCAGCACCACCGCACCGGCTTCGATGAAAATCTGCATCAGTCCGTCCACCGCGAGACGCGTCGCCGAGCGCTCGGAGCCCGGCACGATGAACATGCGCACGCCCGGCGCCAGCTGGCGGCCGTGCAGAATGCTGGCAGCCGTCACCATGTCATCATAGGCGCCGGATCCGCACGAGCCGACGAACGCATGGTCGACCGGTATACCCGCCACCTGCGACAGATCGACGGTATTTCTGACGCTGCCGGGCTGCGCCACCTGCGGCTCGAGCGCGCTGACGTCGATCTCGCAGTCCGCCTCGTAGTCCGCATCGGCATCGCTGTAGACCGGCGTGAATGCGCGCGTGGCGCGTGCCCGTGCAAACTCGAGGATGGCATCCGACGGCGGCACGAACACGCCGTACGCACCGAGTTCGGTCGGCGTGCTGCACAATGCGACACGCTCACTGAAGCCGAACTGATCGAGCTCCCCGGCAAACTCCAGCACCCGGTAATCAAGCTCGATCGGCAGCGTGCCGTCAGCGATGCGGCGCGCGATGTAGAAACCGAGATCGCGCGCGTAGACGCCGGCGCGCAGCTGTCCCTTGATACGCAGCCGGATGCTCGACGGCACCTTGACCCAGTTGGTTCCGGTTGCCAGCACACGGCTGATCTCGGTTCCCATTCTCATCCCGAAAGCGCCGACCGCGCCGGCATTGGTCGAATGCCGGTCGTTGTCCAGGTACAGCATGCCAGGCAGCACGAGACCGGATTCCATTGGGAAAATGTGACCGTGTCCGCCGCGTCCGACATCGAAAAAATGCGTGATGCCCCACTGTTGCGCCGCCTTGCGATTGAACGCGCCACGTTCGGCGGCGCGCGCGCTGCCGTAGAGCACCTCGTGATCGGTGACCATCAGCACCTTGTCGGGCGCCGCCAGCCGCTCGATGCCGACCGCATCGAGCTGGCGTGCGGCCTCCATCACCACGCCGTCGTGGATCATGATCCAGTCCGGCTCCGGATAAACGATGTCACCGACCCGCACCGCGGGGGCACCGCTGGTACGTGCCAGCACTTTTTCGACAGCCGTCATTCCCATGGCAACTCCTGAACGCCGGCAGCCGGCGCTTCAGGCCGGCCGCAATGGAGCGCCCATGGTAAAGTCCGTCAAGCTATAATAGAAATTAAAAATTGAAATTTATTTATTATAAAAATACATGAATATCAGCTTCCGGCAATTGCAGGCATTCGCCGCCATCAGCCGGCTGCGCAGCTTCACGCTCGCCGCCGACCGCCTGCATGCGACGCAGGCCGGACTGAGCATCCTGATGCGGGATCTGGAAACCGCCGTCGGCGTGCGGCTGATCGACAGAACCACGCGCAGCGTCACGCTGTCGAGCGCCGGTGAGGCGTTGCTGCCGGTAGCGGAACGCATGCTGTCCGATCTGGAAACCCTGCTGGAAGCCGGTCACGGCCTGGCGGCGAAGCGCAGCGGCAGAATCGCGTTCGGCATGCCGCCGTCACTGGCCGCGACGCTGCTGCCATCGGTGCTGAAAAAATTCCGGTCGCGGTACCCGAACATCGCCGTGATCGGCCGCGAATGTCTGATCGAGGAACTCACCAGCCGTCTCTACCGGCGCGAGATCGAATTCGGGATCGCGCTCGGCGTCGTCAATAACCTGGAATTCGAAAGCACGCTGCTGATGCAGGAATCGTTGGTGATCGCCTGCGCCGCGAACCATCCGCTCGCACGCAGACGACACGTGAAATGGCGCGACATCATCGACTATCCGCTGATCACGATGAGCCGGGAGGGCACGGTCCGCACGCTGGCGGAGCACGCGCTGCACGGGCTCGGTCTGGCGCTGACGCCGGCTTACGAAGTGTCCAATGCGACCACGGCGGCCGAGCTGGCACGGATCGGACTGGGCATCGCCATCGTCTCTTCTCTGACCGGCTGGACGCACGAAACCGGTCACGCGGTGATCCGCAAACTGCACGACCCGGTCGTCAACCGTCCGATTTCGCTGGTGACGAAAAAGCGCGCTGCGCTGTCACCCGCCGCCCGCAGTTTCGTCGAGCTGCTGCGGCAGATGACCGCGCAAACAGCCGGGCGCGCGAGTGTGAAGCGCAAACGCGTCACCGCGCCGGCCGCGGCGTCGCGTCACGGCCGCTAACGGGAAAGCGTGACGGAAGCACCCAGGCTCAGGCGGCCTGCACCGGCACCGCCTGACTCTGGCGCACGATACGGTTGGCTTCGTCGGCGTAGAGCAGCCGCGGCCGATATTGATTTGGCTCGGCGTCACTGTAGCCGGCATACGCCGCAATGATCAGCATACCGCCGACAGCCGCGCGGCGTGCGGCGGGGTTTAGCAGATTGCCAATCCGCTGCGTCAGGTCTTGATTTCGCGCGACGTGATCGTATAGCGGAAATGTTTCGGGGCGAGACTGTCGACGCGCGTGGAACCGGTTTCACACTGCGGATACATCACGAAGTTGATCGGGCCTTGCGTCGCGCCCGGTAGCGTGACGTCCTGCGCGTAGCTGAGCGCCAGCCAGTTCATCTCCCAGCCGCCGAAGAGCCTGGCGCGCGCCCGCTGCACGATGCGGCTTTGCAGGTTCAGGCCCGGCTTTTCCTCCAGCACCACCTTGCGCACGTCGGCCGGGTCGACCGGGATCCAGCCGTAATCGGCATGATAGAACTCGGCGCGGCAATGCTGCGCCTTGGTGCAGTCGGGGCCATGTGTGCCAAGGCAATGAAACGTCTTCGACGGCGCCACGCGCACGCCGTAAACGTCGCGCGCGGGGATTCCCGCCGCGCGCGCCAGGCCGACGAACAATGCATTGAGATCCGCGCACTTGCCGCCGAGATTGCCGCTTTTCAGCATGAACAGGATGTTGCCGGTGCCGCAGCCACGCACCTTCGGATCGCGGAACGTGTTCTCGACGATCCACTCATAGATCGCACGTGCCTTGTCCATGTCGCCGTTGTAACCGCGCACGATGCGGTCGGCCGTGCTTTTTACCAGGCCGTCGGTCGGAATGTGCGCCGTCGGCCGGCGATAGAACTCGAGCGTGGCTTCGCTCTCGGGATGCGGGTTCGACGGCCGGTTGAAGTCGATGACCCGGTCGCGCGTCGCGGCGCGGCTCACCAGCTCGAGTTGCGGCTTCGGATCGTCTGCCGACCATCCGGCGTAAAGCACATCGGTGCTGTAGTGCGGAAGCTGGTCGACATGCGCGGAACTGCCGTTGCCGTTCCATTTGTCGTAGCCCAGGTTGTGCTGATAGTCGGTATTCGCGACGAGCGGCATCGGCAGCCACACGCGCGTCTTGCCTTCGGGATTCAGAATCTCGACGCGCGTCGTGATCTCGAACGTGCGCCACGCAGCCGTGCTGTCATTGGCGGCCAAAGCGGTATGGACAACTCCCGGAAGCGCAGTGGCCGCCGCGGCGGCCGGGAGCATGCCGATGGATTTGAGAAAACTGCGCCGGTCCATCACAGATTCCTTTCGGGTTTTACGGAGGAGAGGCTGAAAAATCTACACTCCCGCCTGTTGATCGTCAATTGCACGTGCGCCCGCCATTATGCCGGCCGCGACGCCAGCGCATCGGGATTCAGCACGTTGGTCGGCTTGCCGGCGGCAAATGCGAGAATCTGGTCGATCGCGCTGCCGAAATACATTTCGTAGGTGTTCTTTTCGACGTAACCGAGATGCGGCGTGCAGACCACGTTGTCCATCTGCAGCAGCGGATGGTTGCCGTGCAGCACCGGCTCGTCCTCGTAGACGTCGATCGCCGCAAAACCGGGGCGCCCGTTCTTCAGCGCCGCGACCAGCGCGCCCGCGGCGATGATCGGCGCGCGGCTGGTATTGACGATCAGCGCGGTCGGTTTCATGCGCGCCAGATCATCGGCGGTGACGATGCCGCGCGTCTCCTGGTTCAACGGCAGGTGCAGGCTCAGCACGTCCACCGTCTCGAAAAAAGCCTGGCGCGACGGCGCGACGTCGAAGCCGGCTTCCCGCGCGCGGGCGGTCGATCCGTCGCGGCCCCAGCACACGACCTTCATGCCGAATGCGTGTCCGACGCGGGCGACGATGCTGCCGATGCGGCCGAACGCGTAGATGCCGAGCGTGCGGCCGGACAGTCCGGTGCCGATCGTGGTCTGCCAATGCCCCTCTTTCAGACGCTGCACTTCCTGCGGAATGTGGCGCAGCGCCGACAGAATCAGGCCCCAGGTGAGCTCCGCAGTGGGATTCGGCGTTCCGGCGCCCTTCGCGCTGACCGCGATGCCGCGCTCGGTGCACGCGTCGACATCGATGTGCGACGTGTTGCGGCCGGTCTGGCTGATCAGTTTCAGCCGCGATACGCGCTCGGCCAGCGTGCGCGGGAACGGCGTGCGCTGCTGCGTCAGCAGCAGCACCTCGGCGTCGCCGATACGTTCGGCCAGCCGCGCCGGATCTTTCTCGGTATCGTGATAGACGACCACTTCGTGCCCGCTGAGTCGCGGGAAACAGTCGAGGCTGCGGAAGATATCCTGA
>JBDZVW010000331.1:0-3418 GCA_040255885.1 Betaproteobacteria bacterium | reverse complement strand
TACGTCGGCGGCTCGGCCGGCGGCTCGATCACCGCCAGCCTGATCGGCATCCCGGGCACGCCGTCGGCGATCGCGACCACCTTCGACGGCTATCCGATGACGCGCAAGGGCGAGCCCGGGCGTGCAATATGGGTCGGCGTGTTCGCGGCATTTCTCGGCGGCACTCTCGGCGGCTGGTTCCTGATCGAACTCACCGGACCGCTGGCATCGCTGGCGCTCAAGTTCGGGCCGTGGGAATTCTTCTCGCTCTACGTATTCGCGCTGTCGATGGTGGCCGGCCTGGTCGGCAAATCGGTCACCCGGGGCCTGTTGTCCGGCGCGATTGGACTGGCAGTCACCGTGGTCGGTCCGGGCCCCATCCTCGGAATTCAACGATTGACGATGGGATTCCATTTTCTCGAAGGCGGCCTTCCGTTTCTGCCGGTGCTGATCGGACTGTTTGCTTTCGCACAACTGATGCCCGACATCGAAAAGATAAAGCGGGGTGACACGGGCAATGTCAGTGCGCCGGTCCAGATGGTGCTCCGGGTGTCCAAGCTCAAGGTGCTATGGGAAATCCTGAGCCGGCCGTTCCTGCTGATCTGGTCGACGCTGGTGGGACTGTTGATCGGCGTGCTGCCGGCGATCGGCGGCAGTGCCGCGAACATCATGGCTTACGATCAGGCCAAGAAATTTTCGCGCCACCCCGAAAAATTCGGTACCGGCATCCCGGAAGGCATCATCGCATCGGAATCGTCGAACAACGCCAACGTCGCCGGTTCGCTGATCATGATCATGGCGTTCGGCATCCCGGGCGACGCGGTCACCGCCGTGATGCTCGGCGCATTGACCATTCACGGCATCCAGCCCGGGCCGCTGTTCATCTCGCAGCATCCGAAGATCGCGTACGGAATTTTTGCGTCGTACCTGATTGCGCTGCCACTGATGGTGGCGGTGATCTGGATCGGCTCGCGCGCATGGCTGCGGGTGATCACGATGCCGAAAGCGATCCTGATTCCGATCGTGCTGGTGTTGTGCGTGATCGGCGCCTACGCGCTCGGCAACACGATGAACGACGTTTACGTGCTGTTCCTGTTCTGCGTCATCGGCTACGCGATGGTCAAGGGACGCATTCCGCTGGCGCCGCTGATTCTCGGCGTCGTGCTCGGCGACCAGATCGAAGCCAACCTGATCCGCGCCGTTTCCAACAATCCCGATCCGTGGCTGTTCTTTACCCGCCCGATTTCAGGCGGGCTGATCGCGGCGTCGGTGCTGTCGATAATACTGGCGTTGTGGCAACACCGCCGCGAGGCGAAACGCCTGGCCGGAACCGAAGACGAAGAAGAGGAAGATACGGATTTCTGATACGGAATCCGGCATGCCGGATTCCGTATTACGACCGCGCGCCGTCCCGGCAAAGCCGTAACTTTTTGTTCTCCAAGGCGTTTTATTCCGTTCGCATCATTTCTGATGCGAACGGAATAAATTTCTCCCCGCGTTGTTTTCATCCAATGAAATAATCATGTAGCGTATCGAACCCGTAACAGGTGGTCGAAACCATATCTGCGGGCCGTATCGCGTTATGTTCGGCATATCCTATTGCGATACAAATGGAATACCGCTAATATCCGGCGAGCAAAAAGCACATTACAAGAAATACTGCGGTGCACGGGTTTAGGTTGTGTGGCGAAGGGCTGATCTCATTAACCACCTGGAGGAACCTGATGGCAAGCACACCCGGCTTTTTTTCCAAGGAACGTATCACCGCGGGCCCCGGATTCAATCGCTGGCTCGTTCCGCCCGCCGCACTGGCGGTCCATCTGTGCATCGGTCAGGCGTACGCGTTCAGCGTGTTCAACCGCCCGCTGACACAGGTCATCGGCATTACGCAGTCGACACCGGCTGACTGGAAGCTCACCACCCTCGGCTGGATCTTCAGCCTGGCGATCGTGTTCCTCGGCCTGTCGGCAGCCTTTGCCGGGCGCTGGATCGAGAAAGTCGGGCCGCGCGTCGCGATGTTCACCGCCGCCTGCTGCTTCGGCGGCGGCTTCCTGATCTCGGCGTTCGGCGTCGCGGTGCACCAGGTGTGGCTGCTGTATCTGGGCTACGGCGTGATCGGCGGCTGCGGGCTCGGCATCGGCTACGTATCGCCGGTGTCGACACTGATCAAATGGTTCCCCGACCGCCGCGGCATGTCGACCGGGATGGCGATCATGGGCTTCGGCGGCGGCGCGATGATAGGTGCACCGTTGTCGGTGTTCCTGATGAACACGTTCAAATCGGCGACGTCGACCGGCGTCGGCGAAACTTTCGTGGTGATGGGAATCATCTACTTCATTTCGATGTGCATCGGCGCACTTGCCGTCCGCATCCCGCGCGAAGGCTGGAAGCCGGAAGGCTGGGTCGCGCCGCCGGCCGAAAACCGGATGGTCACCACCCGTCACGTCCACATCAACGAAGCGATGAAGACGCCGCAATTCTGGCTGATGTGGTGGGTGCTATGCCTCAACGTCACGGCCGGCATCGGCGTGCTCGGGCAGGCATCGGTGATGATTCAGGAAAGCTTTTCGGGACGCGTGACGGCAGCCGCGGCAGCCGGTTTCGTCGGCCTGATGAGCCTGTTCAACATGGGCGGACGCTTCTGCTGGGCCACGGCATCCGACTACATCGGGCGCAAGATGACCTACTATGTCTTCTTCGTGCTCGGTATTTTCCTGTACTCGGTGGTGCCGGGTACCGGACACGTCGGCAGCGTGACGCTGTTCGTGCTCTGCTACCTGATCATCATCAGTATGTACGGCGGCGGATTTTCAACGATCCCGGCGTACATCGCCGATGTGTTCGGCACCAAGTTCGTCGGAGGCATCCACGGGCGGATCCTGACCGCATGGTCTGCGGCCGGCATATTCGGGCCGGTGCTGGTGAACTACATCCGGCAATACCAGATCGATCATGGCGTGGCGAAAGCGGACGCCTACACCGTGACGATGTACATCATGGCCGTGCTGCTGGTGATCGGCTTCATCTGCAACTTCTTCATCCGTCCGGTCGACGCGAAACATCACATGACGGAAGAAGAGCTCAACGAAATGGACGGTGTGGCAGCAGGCGCGCTGGCCGCTGGGGCGGCGTCGCGCTAGCGTCGCTTGACCGGCAGCCGCTCCAACGGCAGATCAATCATTGAAGGAGTACCGCAATGTCTGACAATGAGCAATCTCAAGCCAGCAATCCGCTGCTGGTGGTGGTTTTCTGGCTTTACGTCGGTATCCCGCTGGCCTGGGGAGTATTTTCGACGTTCCAGAAGGCGATGGCGCTGTTCAGATAAGCACGGCGATCATACGACTGACGGAAAAGCAGACGGCAAACGCCGTCTGCTTTTTTTATGCCGCTGCGGCCGTTTCGGAATCGGATGCCAGTTTCAGAACCGCCTTTCGCGCCG
>JBDZVW010000037.1:13008-13539 GCA_040255885.1 Betaproteobacteria bacterium | reverse complement strand
GACGCCGCAGCAGCAGCGAAATCTGGCGATAGGCCCACGCCTGCTTGGTCAGGTCGTCGTAGATGATCAGCGCGTCCTGGCCGCGATCGCGGAAGTATTCGCCCATCGAACAGCCGGAGTAGGGCGCAATGAACTGGATCGCGGCCGACTCCGACGCGGATGCCGCGACCACGATCGTGTATTCCATCGCGCCGTGCTCTTCGAGCTTGCGCACCACGTTGGCGATCGACGACGCCTTCTGGCCGATCGCAACGTAGATGCACAACATGTTCTCGCCTTTCTGGCTGATGATCGCATCAACAGCGACCGCGGTCTTGCCGGTCTGACGGTCGCCGATGATCAGCTCGCGCTGGCCGCGCCCGATCGGCACCATCGAGTCGATCGCCTTGAGCCCGGTCTGCACCGGCTGCGACACCGACTGACGCCAGATCACGCCCGGCGCAATTTTCTCGATCGGCGCGGTCTGCTTGGCATTGATCGGCCCCTTGCCGTCGATCGGCTGACCCAGCGCGTTTACGACACGTCCGATCA
>JBDZVW010000037.1:0-12998 GCA_040255885.1 Betaproteobacteria bacterium | reverse complement strand
GGCCGGTGCATTTGACCGTGTCGCCTTCCGAAATATGCTCGTATTCGCCGAGCACCACCGCGCCGACCGAGTCACGCTCCAGGTTCAGCGCCAGGCCGAAGGTATTTTTGGGAAATTCCAGCATTTCGCCCTGCATCACGTCGGACAGCCCGTGAATGCGCACGATGCCGTCGGTCACCGAAATGACGGTGCCCTGCGTACGGGTCTCGACCGTGCCCTCGAGGCTTTCTATTCTGCTTTTGATGAGTTCGCTGATTTCGGAAGGATTGAGTTGCATGCTTGCTTGCTCCTAACGCGTGAGCGCCGCCGCCATGGCGTTGAGCCGGCCGCGTATCGTCGTGTCGAGAACGCGGTCCCCGATCACGATTTTCACTCCGCCAATGAGAGAGGGGTCGACGTCGACCGTTGCGCTGATCTTGTGTCCGTATTTGGTTTCCAGTTCCGCCACGAGCTGCGAAAGCTGCGCATCATCCATCTCGAATGCCGAATAGATGCGCGCCTGGTACACGCCTTCGTGCTCGGCCTTCAGCGCTTCATACAGCGTGCGGATTTCCGGCACCACGTCGAGCCGCCGGTTGTGCGCCAGCACCTGGATCAGGTTGCGCCCGGCACCATCAAGAGCCTTGCCGCACACGCCCAGCAACAGCTTCTCCACTTCCGCCGCCGGAATGTTCGGGTTGCCGATCAGGCTGCGCACGCCGGGATCCGCCGTCACCTGGGTGATCAGCTCCAGCGTGTCGGACCAGCGCGCAAAATCGCCGTACTCGAGCGCCAGCTTGAATACCGCTTCGGCATAGGGACGGGCAATGGTGACGGTTTCTGCCATGATGTGCGTTACAACTGCGCCTGCAGCGCCGACAGCATCTCGGCGTGCGCCTTGGGGTCGACTTCGCGCTTCAGAATATTCTCGGCACCCGCCACCGCCAGTTGCGCAACCTGGATGCGCAGCGCTTCCCGGGCACGGAACATTTCCTGCTCGATTTCGGCCTTGGCACCGGCAATCAGCCGACCGCCTTCGGCCTGGGCGTTGGTCTTGGCCTCGTCAATCAACTGGGCGGCGCGCTTGTCAGCCTGCACGATGATTTCCTGTGCGTGCTGCTTCGCCTCGCGCAGGATCTCATCGGAGCGCTGTTCCGCCTGCGCCAGATCCTGCTTGCCCTGCTCGGCCGCCGCCAGACCGTCGGCAATTTTCTTGTCGCGCGCGTCGAGCGCGTTGAGAACGGGTTTCCACAAAAAACGCTTGAACGAGTAAATGAACGCCAGAAAGGCGATCACCTCGAAAAAAAGCGTGAGATTAATGCTCACAGGCGTACCCTCGCGTCAATCGCAACACTCAGTGCGGGAGAAACTTGACAGCCGCCGAGAAGAACGGGTTGGCGAAGATGAACCACATGGAGATACCGAGCACGATGAACGGGAACGATTCCATGAGGCCGCCGGTAAACAGCGTCTGGATCAGCAGCTGTGCCCGCAGTTCCGGCTGACGTGCAATGCCTTCGATATACTTGGAACAGATCAGGCCCCAGCCCAGGGCGGAACCCAGCGCAGCGAGACCCAAAATGATGCCCACGCCGAGCGTAGTGGCCGCGTAGAGCTGGGTGACAAATTCAACATTCATGGTACGGCTTCTCCCTGTCGGGTTGATGGAAAGATGCTTGTTAATGCTCCTGCTGCACGGTCATCGCGAGATAAACCACGGACAGCAGCATGAAAATAAACGCCTGCAATACGATCACGAGTGTTTCAAACCAGCTCCATAGCCAGCCAAGCGCCACCTGGCCGGGTGCGACCACCAGCGAAAACCCGAACAACGCGATCAGCATGAAGATCAGTTCGCCAGCGAACATGTTGCCCCACAGCCGCAACGCCAGCGACAGCGGACGCGCCAACTCGTCCAGTATCGACATCGCGAGGTTGAACGGCGCCAGCCAAGGACCATACGGATGCGTGAGGTAATGCTTGAAAGTGCCGCCAATACCGCGATGGCGCAGACCGTAAATGATCGTCAGCACGAAAATCGACAACGCCAGCGCAAATGGCGTACTGACGTCAGCGGTCGGCAATATGCGCAGGTAAACATGTTCCGGTTCGAGTCCGAAACCCATCCCGATCCACTGCGCGATGCGCGGGAAGAGGTCGACCGGAATCAGGTCCAGCGCATTCATCAGCAGCACCCAGACGAATATCGTCAGCGCGAGCGGGCCGATGAACGGATCCTTCACCGGAAAGGCATCACGCACCTGCTGATTGACGAAGGTCACGATCAGCTCGAGGAAACTCTGCACGCGGCCCGGGCGATCGACGCTGATGCGCTTGCCGACACGCCACGCAAGCAGCACCACCAGCCCGCCGACCAGCACGCTGAACAGGATGGTATCGAGATTGATACCAGTGCCACCGGAGCCAACCGCCCAGTTGTTCAGGTGGTGCTGGATATATTCAATCGGGTTTTTCCCGCTGGCTTCAACGGCCATTCATTCTCCCAACCGCATCAATTCCGCTCCCGGACAATTCCGGCGGCAATGTAATACGCAAGCTCCGCCCCGACGAATCCTGCAATCAGGGCAATGGGATCGAGGTGGATCAGAGCGATGCCGGCGCCAGTCGCCACCAGCACGAAAACAAAACGCTCGATTGCACCCAGGTACAGCCCGGCAACGCCTGCGCCCGGACGTGCAGCCCGTGCCAGCCGGAACGCCAGCATCAGCGAAACGATGATGGCGACCGCACCCCCGTACATTGCTGCCAGCGCCGCAGGGTAGTAGCTGCTATACACGTAAAAGCCTGCCGCGATCATCAAGGTCAAAACGGCCTGAATCGCCAGCAGGCTTAAAACAGCCTTTCGCACCCAATGTGGGCGGCTATCCCCAAACGTCGGCCGCACACCCGCGCTCATTTGTCCACCACTCGTTGGGCGCCTTGATCTCAACCGGCCCGAGGCACAAACCAAATGCGTCGAGTCCATACAATGCGCCAACAAAACAACGCCGAGACATAAAGCGCAAACCACAGGATTTTATTTTATTGCGGTGCATTATGTCAACGCGAAATTGCCGTGTTTTCCGTGCCGCCCTGCCGTTGATCGAGCCGCGCCAGGATTGCCTCAAGCTGGGCGAGACTGGTGTAGGTAATGGTCAGTTTGCCGCTGCCTTTCCTGGAACCGGTGCGGATCTCCACGCGGGTGCCGAGCCGCTCCGACCATTCTTCCTGCAGCCGCGCGACGTCGCGGTCCGGGCGCCGCCCGGCCGCGGCCGGCGTTGCACGGACCAGGCCGGCAACCGCGCGCTCGGCCTCGCGCACCGACAAACGTTCGGCGACGATACGGCGTGCCAGCGCGATCTGCTGCGCCGCCGGCAGGCCGAGCAGCGCGCGCGCGTGCCCCATGTCGATTTTACCGTCGCGCACCAGCTCCTGCACCGGCGACGCCAGCTCGAGCAGCCGCAGCAGATTGGTGACCGCGGAGCGCGAACGTCCCAGTGCTTCCGCCGCGGTTTGGTGCGTCATACCGAATTCACGGATCAGGCGCTGGATCGCAACCGCCTGTTCGAGCGCATTGAGATCCTCGCGCTGGATGTTTTCTATCAGCGCGAGTGCCAGCGCGTCGTTGTCGCCGACGTCACGCACCAGCGCCGGCACCTCGGTCAGTCCGGCCAGGCGCGCTGCACGCCAGCGCCGTTCGCCGGCCACAATTTCGTAGCCGCCGTCGGTGAGTGCACGCGCCAGGATCGGCTGCATCACGCCATGCGTCTTGATCGATTCCGCGAGCTCGGCGAGCGCGGCTTCATCGATGTGCGTGCGCGGCTGGTATTTGCCCGGACGCAGCGCGTCGACGTTCAGATTTTTCAGCGTTTCGCCCGACGCCGGAAGCGCGGCATCGCCGCCGCCCAGCAACGCATCCAGCCCGCGGCCCAAGCCCCTGATCTTAGCCATCGCTTGTTTCCTCAGTGTGTGCCGTATCGCGGCCCAGTATCTCGTCGGCCAGCGCAACGTACGCCTGCGCGCCTTTTGATTCCCTGTCGTACTGCAGTCCGGGCAGCCCGTGACTGGGCGCTTCCGCGAGCCGGATGTTGCGCGGAATCACGGTGCGATAGACTTTGCCGCCGAAATGCGCCTGCAGTTCGGATGAAACCTGCTGCGACAGCGTATTGCGCGCATCGAACATGGTGCGCAGCAAACCCTCGACCTCAAGCCGCGGATTGATATTCTCGCGCACCTTGCGAACCGTCTGCACCAGCTCGCTCAAGCCTTCCAACGCGTAATACTCGCACTGCAGCGGGATCAGCACGCTGTGCGCCGCGGCAAGCCCGTTTACCGTCAGCAGGCTGAGCGCGGGCGGACAGTCGATCAGCACGAAATCATAAACGTCATCGATTTCGGGCAGCGCGTTGCGCAGTCGCTGCTCGCGATGTTCGATCTCGACCATTTCGATTTCGGCACCCGCCAGATCGCGGGTCGCCGGAATCAGATCGTAGCCACCTTGTGTCGGCCCTGCACGCACCTGACCAAGCGTCGCCTGGCCCAGCAGCACGTGATAAACAGTCCGTTCAAGCGCGCGCTTGTCGATGCCACTGCCGGTGGTCGCGTTGCTTTGCGGGTCGAGATCGATCAGCAGCACGCGCTGCCCGGCAGCCACCAGGCTCGCGGCGAGATTAACGCTGGTGGTGGTTTTTCCGACACCGCCCTTCTGATTGGCAATCGCGAGGACTCTGGCCATGTGTCAACCGCCGCTGCGCACGATGATCAGATGACGTGCCGCCGTGATGCCGGGCACTTGCAACGCCAGCGTTTGTTCGATGGCGTAGCCGTCCGGCAACTGCGCAATTTCTTCGTGGGGGTGTACGCCCTTGAGCGCTAGCAGCCGTCCGCCCGGTTCGAGCAGATGCCCGGCAAGCCGCACGAATTCCGGCAGATCGGAAAACGCGCGCGAGATGACTGCACGATAACGGTGATCGTTACACGACTCCACCCGTGCCTGTTGCACCTCGACGTTGCCGAGCCCCAGTTCGATTCGCGCCTGGTCGAGAAACGCCGCTTTCTTGTGATTGGCTTCGATCAGCGTCACGCGCCATGCCGCATTGCAGATTGCGAACGGAATGCCCGGCAACCCCGCACCACTGCCGACGTCGGCCAGCGTCGGCGCCGGCACATGCGGCATGACCGCCAGGCAATCGAGCAGATGGTGGCTCACCATGCGTCCGCGATCGCGCACCGCGGTGAGGTTGTAGGTTTCGTTCCATTTTCCGATCAGCGCGACATAATCCAGCAGTTTGCGCTGCGCGGCCTCCGGAATGTCCAGCCCCAGCGCGGTAATGCCGGAGCGTAGTTGGGTTTCCGGAGTCATGCCGCGGTTTTCCGGGAAGGCGGAAAACCGCGTTTCAGGTACACCAGCAACAGCGAGACGGCCGCCGGCGTGACGCCCGGGATACGGGTCGCCTGGCCCAATGTTTCGGGGCGATACTGATTCAGCTTCTGCTGCACCTCAACGGACAAACCGTGCACGGCGCCGTAATCGATGGCGGCGGGCAGACGCAGATTTTCGTGATGTTCGTGGCGTGCGATTTCGTCGCGCTGGCGCTCGATGTAGCCTTGGTACTTGGCCTGGATTTCGACCTGCTGAACCACTTGTTCACCCACCGCGAGAGCGAGCGGTTCGTCCATTCCGCCCGGCGCGCGTGGCAGATCAGGCGCCGGTGCGGCGCCCGGCAGCGTGATCAGCGTCTTGTAGCTGACCTCGGGTCGCCGCAGCAGCTCCATCAGCGACGTTTCGTGCTCGAGCGGTTGTCCCAGCACACGCAGCGCGTCGGCCTGCGGCAGCCGCTGCGGACTCAGCCGGGTATCCGTCAATCGTTGTTGTTCGAGCGCAATCGCGCTGCGTTTCGCGTCAAACGCGGCCCAGCGTTTGTCATCCACCACCCCCAGCTTGCGCCCGATCCCGGTCAAGCGCAGATCAGCATTGTCCTCGCGCAGACTCAGCCGGTACTCGGCGCGGCTGGTAAACATCCGGTACGGTTCGGAAACGCCGCGGGTGATGAGATCATCGACCAGCACGCCAAGATAGGCTTCGTTGCGCAACGGGCACCAGGCGTCGCGCTCGCGCACCCGCAACGCCGCGTTGATGCCGGCCAGCAGGCCTTGCGCCGCCGCTTCCTCGTAGCCGGTGGTGCCATTGATCTGACCGGCGAAGAACAGTCCGTTGATCGCCTTGGTTTCGAGCGAACGCTTCAGTCCGCGTGGATCGAAATAATCGTACTCGATCGCATAGCCGGGACGCGTGATGTGCGCGTTCTCAAGCCCCCGGATCGATCGCACCAGTTCGTATTGCACGTCGAACGGCAGGCTCGTGGATATGCCGTTCGGATAGAACTCGTTGACCGTCAAGCCTTCCGGCTCAAGGAAAATCTGGTGCGCATCGCGGCCGGCGAAGCGTACCACCTTGTCTTCTATGGACGGACAGTAGCGCGGCCCCACCGAATTTATGACGCCCGAATACATCGGCGAGCGGTCGAGGCCGCCGCGAATGATGGCGTGCGTATTCGCGTTGGTATGCGTGATCCAGCACGGCAGCTGCGGCGGATGCTGGTCACGCGTTCCGATAAACGAAAAAACCGGCACCGGGTCGTCGCCCGGTTGCTCGGTCATCACCGAAAAATCGATGCTGCGGCCATCGATACGAGGCGGCGTCCCGGTCTTGAGCCGGCCGACCGGAAGCTTCAATTCACGCAACCGCTCCGCCAGAACCGTTGTTGCCGGGTCTCCGGCGCGCCCGCCCTGGTGGTTTTTCAAGCCGACGTGCATGAGCCCTGAAAGAAAAGTGCCGACCGTCAACACGACTGCCGACGCGTTGAATATGAGTCCGATTTGTGTGACGACACCACGCACTGCATCGCCTTCAAGCACCAGGTCGTCAACCGGCTGCTGCAAAAGCAAAAGATTGGGCTGGTTCTCCAGGCGCGTGCGAATGGCTTTTTTGTAAAGCAGCCGGTCGGCCTGAGCGCGCGTGGCCCGCACCGCTGGCCCTTTGCGCGAATTCAGCAGCCGGAACTGAATACCAGCTTCGTCTGCGGCTTCCGCCATCGCGCCGCCGAGCGCATCGATTTCTTTTACGAGGTGCCCCTTTCCGATCCCGCCAATGGACGGATTGCACGACATCTGACCCAACGTTTCGATATTATGGGTAAGCAACAGCGTGCTGCAACCCATGCGGGCCGCGGCCAGAGCCGCCTCGGTTCCGGCGTGGCCGCCACCGACGACGATTACTTCAAACCGGTCAGGAAAAGGCACGTCTTCAAGCCTCGAATCAAACGCGAATGATACTGCAGAACGGCTTTCACCGGAATAAACGTAGGTAATGTTTCACGTGGAACATTGCCGGGAAAGCACGTTTCACGTGAAACATCACGTTACTTCCCGATGCAGAAACGTGAGAAAATTTCTCCGAGTAAATCGTCCGCGGTAAATTCCCCGGTAATCGAAGACAAGGCCCGTTGCGCCAGGCGAAGCTCTTCCGCAAAAAGTTCGCTGCGATCGATTTCGGACTCTGCCTGCATCAAGTGCCGTGAAGCGTTTTCCAGCGCCCGCAGATGTCTTTCCCGGGCCATGAATACCGCCTCCTCATTAACGCCGGCCCCCGCTGCCTGCAGCAGCGTGTCACGCAGAAATTCGATACCGCTTCCCGTTTTTGCGGACAGTCTGACCTCGACGACACCGTCCGTTGTAGTTTTCCCGGCTGGTTCTCCGGACAGGTCTATTTTGTTGACGACCCGTACTACGGGCGCCTGTCGTACAGCAAGGTTTCCGAGTACCGCCAAATCGGCGGTGGCCGGTTCCATGCTGTCTGCGACCAGCAATACGACGTCCGCCTTTTCGATGTTCGTCAGTGATCGGGAGACGCCTATCTTTTCTACGGGATCAACAGCCTCCCGCAATCCCGCGGTATCCATCAGATGAATCGGAACGCCATCAATGTCTATCGTTTCACGCACCGCGTCTCGCGTCGTTCCTGGAACGTCCGTCACGATTGCCAGTTCATCCCCCGCGAGGCGGTTCAAAAGGCTGGATTTTCCGACATTTGGCGCGCCCGCGAGCACTACCTGGATTCCATCTCGCAGCAGGCTGCCGTTGCGTGCGGCAGAAAAGACCATGTCGAGCTGACGCCGTAGCTTGTCGAGCCGCAACCGCGCTTCCGCCTGCACACCCGGATCGATTTCTTCGTCCGAAAAATCCAGCGCCGCCTCGGTCAACGCGCGCAGCTCGACCAGACCGGTCACCAACTGCTGAACCGCCTGTGAGAATTCTCCGCGCAGCGACCGTAGCGCGGAACGTGCCGCCTGGACAGTCGTCGCATCAATCAGATCGGCCACTGCCTCGGCCTGCGCCAGATCGACCTTGTCGTTCAGAAACGCCCGCTTCGTGAACTCTCCCGGTTCCGCCGGACGAGCTCCGAGGTCAAGACAACGCCGCAGCAGTCGTCCGAGAACGACCGGCCCGCCGTGGCCATGCAATTCCAGAACGTCTTCGCCGGTATAGGAATGCGGCGCCGGGAAAAACAGAACGATGCCGCGGTCGATGACTTCTCCGTCAGCATCGACGAAATTCGTCACAATGGTGCGCCGCGGCTCAGGCACCTTTTGGCACAGTGATGCGAATCCGGAAAGCAGATTGTTTCCAGAAACGCGAACGACGCCGATTCCACCGCGCCCGGACGGCGTCGCGATCGCGGCTATCGTTTCACTTATTACCATGGGCGGACTTTTCGCGTTCCGCCTGGCGCGTGATGTACCACTGTTGCAGGATCGACAGGATGTTGTTCACCACGTAGTACAGCACCAGTCCCGCCGGAAAGAAGACAAAGAATGCGCAAAATGCCAACGGCATGAACTTCATGACCTTGGCCTGGATCGGATCCGGCGGTACCGGGTTGAGATGCGTCTGAATGAACATTGTGATGCCCATCAGTACCGGCAGCACAAAATACGGATCGCTGACGGAGAGATCCTGAATCCAGCCGTAGAACGGCGCCTGCCGCAGTTCTACACTTTGCAGCAGAACGTAATAAAGTCCTATAAAAACAGGTATTTGTATAACTATTGGCATGCATCCGCCAAGCGGATTGACTTTTTCCTTCTTGTACATTTCCATCATTGCCTGATGCAGCTTCTGGCGATCCGAGCCGTACTGTTCCTTCAGTTTCTGCATCTTCGGCGCCAGCAGCCGCATCCTCGCCATCGACTTGTAACTGGTCGCCGACAACGGGAAAAACAGCAGCTTGATGATGATGGTCAGCAGAATGATCGCGATGCCCCAGTTGCCAACGAAGGCGTGGAGCTTTGACAGACACCAGAATATCGGGACCGCAATGATCGTAAGCCAGCCGTAATCGACGGTGTACTCGAGTCCCGGCGCAAGCTTGGACAGCGTGTCCTGCGCGTCCGGCCCGGCATACAGCGGCATCGTCAGCGTCGTGCTCTGTCCGGGCGCGATGGTGCCTACCGGCAGAATCATGCCTGCAGCATAAAGATCGTCTTCCAGCTTGCGCGCATAGAAATCGCGTTTCACGTCGCCCTTCGGCAGCCAGACACCGAGAAAATAGTGCTGCACGATTGCGATCCAGCCATTGTCGGCCGTCTTCTGGTAGTCGCTTTTCCCTTTGTCGATATCGTCGAACGATACCTTCTGGTACTTGCCCTGTTCGGTGTACAGCGCAGCACCGGTATACGTCGCCCTCTGGTGAACACTTTGTCCGGAAGGCGAGTTCGAATCGCGCACGAATTGAAAATAGGACGAAGGCGTTACCGTGGCGCTCCCCACGTTGGTGATTTTATAATTTATATCAATGAGGTAGCTTCCGCGATGAAACGTGTAGGTCTTGGTGACCTTGAGGCCACCCGCCGTCGCCTCGAGCGGTATGCTTATCGAATTTTCGCCCGGCTTCAGCGTATAGCTGTCGGCTGCGGCAGTGAACACGGTGCGATGATTCGGAAAGTCTCCGCCGATCAGCCCGCTTTGCGCAATGTAGACATGCTTTCCGGGTTCGTCCTGTAACAGCACGAAGTCCTTGCTTTTATCCTGCGCATCGCGCTGTTTCTTGAACTCCAGTAAACGCAGATCGCCGCCCATCGTGCTGATCCGGGCACGCACGTAATCGGTATCCACCTGAATCAGGTGACCGGCCGGAAGTTCCTTCGCCGAGGTTGGCGGTGTCGCCGCCGGCGCCGCGGTGTGCGTCCGGGGAGCGGCAGTCCCGGGCGCCGGGGCTGTCGACTGCGGCACGCTGGACGATGAATGCGTTTTGGAAGTCGGCGCCGTTGCGGCAGGCGTAGTCTTCGTCGCAGGCGCCGGCAACGGATTGCGCTCCCGCTGCCATGCCTCGGTCAGCAGAAACAGCGAAAACGCAAAAACGAAAAACAGAATAAGCCGTCGGGTGTCCATCTTGCCTTAGCGGGTCCTCTTTATGGTACCGGGTCAATGCCCCCGGGATGCCACGGGTGGCACTTCGCCAGCCGTCTCGCCGCAAGCCCCATACCTTTCAGCGCGCCGTAGCGGCGCACCGCCTCCAGCGCGTACGCCGAGCACGTCGGATGAAAGCGGCATGATTGAGGCAGCAGCGGACTTATCGCGTACTGATAGCCCCGTATCATCCAGACAACCGTCTGTTTCATTGCACCACTTTGTCCAATATTGCTGCCAGCTCGCGATCGAGCGGCGCTCCCGGAACCGCTCCGGTCCGCAGCCTCACTACGACATCAAGCCCGGCCAGCGCGGAATGGCGCCGGCGGAAAGCCTCGCGCATGCCGCGCCGCACCCGGTTGCGGTCCACCGCATGCGGCAGCAGTTTCTTCGCGACGATCGTGCCGAGACGGGCGATTCGCTGTCCATTGGGTCGAACGCGGACAACAAAGTTTCCGCTGCTGAATGTCCGGCCTTTTGAAAATACGGCACGGAAATCAGCGGCCCGCCTCAGCCGGCACCGTTGCGGAAGGGTGGAACGAATCAAATGGCCGTTTGCGTGACTGCCGTTTAGCCGATTTCGTCACACCGCGAGTGAAGCACGCCCTTTCGCGCGGCGCGCACGAATGATGGCCCTGCCCGCGCGCGTTTTCATGCGCACCCGGAAGCCGTGTGTGCGTTTGCGCCGCGTAACCGACGGCTGGTAAGTGCGTTTCATGAGCTGATCTCTCGTGCTGGGAAAACTGGGTATTACAACCTGTATTGCGCTTGCATGTCAATAACGTATGCGCCTGCATCGCACGCCGCCGCGGGACCGCGATGCGGTGGCTATGGCCGTCCAAAAACGTTAAAATTCGTCTGTTGACCCTTCCATAAACCGACATCGAGGATGCCGAACCCAACGGCCCCATGAACAGTTTCTGGCGCTTCTGCCTGGCACATTTCGAGAAACAGCTGCCTCCGCAACAATTCAAGACCTGGATCGAACCGCTGCGGATCGATACGGTGGATGGTACGGTCACGCTGGTCGCGCCCAATCGCTTCGTACTGCAATGGATTCGCGACAAATACCTCGGCGACATAGAACGCATCGCTCATGCGAAGCTGGGTGTGGACGTCGCCGTGAAGCTGATAACGGCCGAAAAAACCGCCGCTGACATCCGGCCATCGGCGCCGGCGGTGACGGCCACATCCGACACCGAAACGCCAGCAGTCAGACCGGGCACTCGCGACGCGTCACGACTCAATCCGCTGTTCACGTTCGACACCTTCGTGACCGGCAAGGCCAATGAGCTGGCGCGCGCCGCCGCGATGCAGGTGGCGGAACGCTCGGGTTCGGCCTACAACCCGCTGTTCGTGTACGGCGGCGTGGGCCTGGGCAAGACGCACCTGGCGCAGGCGATCGGCAACAGCGTACGGCAGAGCAATCCGCAAAGCCGCATCCGCTACATTCATGCGGAGCAGTACGTGTCCGACGTGGTGCGCGCCTATCAGCACAAGTCGTTCGATGATTTCAAGCGTTACTATCATTCGCTCGACGTGCTGCTGATCGACGACATTCAGTTTTTCGGCGGCAAGAACCGCACCCAGGAGGAGTTCTTCTACGCATTCAACGCGCTGGTAGAGTCGCACAAGCAGATCGTCATTACTTGCGACAGTTATCCGAAGGAGATCTCCGGCATCGAAAACCGGCTCATTTCGCGTTTCGGCTGGGGCCTGACGGTGGCGGTGGAACCCCCCGAACTGGAAATGCGGGTCGCGATTCTGATCAAGAAGGCCGAAGCCGAAGGTGTCACGCTCGACCACAGTGTGGCATTTTTCATCGCGCAGCATATCCAGTCCAATGTGCGCGAACTGGAAGGCGGCCTGAAACGTGTGCTCGCCTATGCACGATTTACCCGCCAGCCGATGTCAGTCGACCTGTGCCGCGAGGCGCTCAAGGACCTGCTGGCGGTTCAGAGTCGCCAGGTAACGATCGAGAACATTCAGAAAACGGTAGCCGATTACTACAAGATCAAGGTATCCGAGATGTTCTCCAAAAAGCGCACCCGCAACGTGACGCGGCCACGCCAGATCGCGATGGCGCTGGCAAAGGAACTGACTCATCTCAGCCTGCCCGACATCGGCGAAGCCTTCGGCGGACGCGATCACACGACCGTGCTGCACGCCTGCCGCAAAGTGACGACGTTGCGCGCGACCAGCACCGATCTTACCCGCGACTTCAATTCGCTGCTCAAGGTTCTTCGCAGTTGATAGCACCGGGACGATTTGTGCATAACGCATTCGGTTCGCGGCCGCGCTGCCGGCAGTCACAAATCGTTCATGCCCTGCACCGCATTCCTCCACAGGATGCGGAACGGACAGATCATTGAGGACAAAGGTTTTTCGCGCTCATACACAACTTTTGGCGCACGTTATTAGTCTTATTAACTTAAAAAATTAATTATGAAACTAATCCAGGCACCACGTGACGTGCTTCTCAAACCGCTGCAGGCGGTTTCGGGTATCGTGGAAAAGCGCAACACGCTTCCGATCCTGTCCAACGTGCTGAT
>JBDZVW010000330.1:0-3457 GCA_040255885.1 Betaproteobacteria bacterium | reverse complement strand
GTCACCACCGCAAGAATCACCAGCCCCATCACGTCGTCGATCACCGCGGCACCGAGCACGATCTGTGCCTCGCGCGACTGCAATTGTCCGAGATCGCGGAACACTCGCGCGGTGATACCGACCGAAGTGGCGGTCAGCGCGGCGCCGAGAAACAGGTATGCGCCGGACGAATGTCCGGGCAGCAACCACGGTCCGACCACGTAGGTGCCCAGCACAAACGGCGCAATGACACCAACGGTCGCAACCAGCAGCGCGTGCATGCCGACCTTCGCCATGTCGGAGAGCTTCGTCTCCAGGCCGATCTGGAACAGCAGCACCACCACGCCCAGCTCGGCGATGAAGCCGAGAATCGGATCGGCGGCGGCACGATCGAGTCCGTGAATGCCGACCAGCCCCAGGTTGCCGAGCACCACCCCGATGATCAGTTCGCCCAACACGCCCGGCAGCCGGGCCCGTTCCGCCAGCGACGAGCAGACCTTCGCGGCAAGAAGAATGATCGCAAGCCACAGAAAAGTCCGTCCGACGCCATCGGAGCCCGCCGCGTGCGCGGCCGGCATCAGCGCCCAGGCAACGCCCGCGAAGGCCACCATGCGTAAAGTCCGCAACAGGCCGCTCTCTTGCCGCAACAACTTCATGTCTCCCGTTTCCCGCAACAACTCACAATCAATGTGAAACGACCGCCGCCGGATGATGCGTCGGCGCCGCGTTTGCCGTTGCGCGCAGCGGCACCGGCCTCCAGCCGAGCACCAGCAACAGCACGAAAAATCCGATCACGTACGCAACCGTCACGTGCCAGCCCGACTTCAGCCAGCGGCCAACGGATTTCGCTTCCGGAAACAGATTGGAAAGCGCGACGCCGGCCGAAGACCCGAACCAGATCATCGAACCGCCGAATCCGACCGCGAACGCCAGCACGCCCCAGTCGTATCCTCCCTGGGTCAGCGCCAGCGCCGTCAGCGGGATATTGTCGAACACCGACGACACGAAGCCGAGCGTGAGCGCGACGTGCCAGGACGCCGAGGGCAGCGTCTCGACCGGCATCATCGATGCACACAACACCAGCGACAACAGGAAGATGCTGCCGCGGAGCGCATCCGGCAGCAGTTTCCACTCCGGTCCGCGCAGCGGCGCGGCGATCAGTATCGCCGCCCACACCGCGACGCCGATGAACGGAAACGAATCGGACACGTCCGCATATTTCACGTTGACGACGATGTTGGTCACGATCGCCGCCAGCAGGATCAACGCCACGATGCCGACGCGATGCCAGTCCACTCTGATGCCCGCCGGCGCATCGGCAGTGATCGGCGAATAACGCTGCTGCTGCATCGCGGCCGGGATGCCGCATATCACCAGCGCCACCGCCGATGCCACGTAGGCGTGCACCACGCTTCCCGGAGCCACGCCCTCGATCCACATCATCGTCGTCGTGGTGTCGCCGACGACGCTGCCGGCGCCGCCGGCGTTCGATGCGGCGACGATCGCGGCCAGGTAGCCGATGTGCACGCGCCCCTTGAACACCACCGCCGCAATCGTGCCACCCACCAGTGCCGCGGCGATGTTGTCGAGAAAGCTCGACAGCACGCAGATCATGACCAGTAGCACGAAACCGCCTTTCCAGTCGTCGGGCAGAAATCTCGGCAATATCGCCGGAATGCGGCTTTCCTCGAAATGCTTCGCCAGCAGCGCAAACCCCATCAGCAACAGAAACAGGTTGACCAGCACGACCCAGTCATGATCCAGCTGACCGATGAAGCCGCCGACGCCGCTACCGTACTCGAATCCGGTGAACGCGATCTTGTAGATCACGATCACCGTGAGGCCGATCAACGCCACCTGCAGCGTATGATTGTGGAACACCGCGACGCCGACCAGGATCAGGCCGAACAGAATGAAATCGACCGGGATCCCGAACAGCGCGATGACGTGGTAGCCGGACACCGGCGCTGCCGCGAACGCGGTGCCGGCCGTCCCCAGCAGCAGCAACGCCAGAACGACAACAGCCGGATTCAGTGCTCGCTTGCGCATGATCAGCGCGCCATCCGGTGACGCCGGCGGCACCGTCGCAATAACAGCATCCATCTTCCCTCCCCGGAAAAATCGGATGATTTTAGCATTCGTTCGACAGTCGCCGCGTTCCGGGATCCTTCCCGACGACACCGGCGAAAGATGGTTTCATGCACCGGGCCGAAAGCATCAGGCCGGCGCGGCGGTTTTGGCGTAGAGTTTGCGCCTGATCCGGCGCGCTTCTTCGAGAAATTCGGCAAGCAGCGGCTGGCGATCGAGCAGCTCGCCATCGTCGGGATCGAGAAACTCCGGATGCCACTGCACGCCGAAGACATAGTTCGGTCCGTTCCAGCGCACCGCCTCGATCACGCCATCGAGTTCCGACAGCGCTTCGACCGTCAGTCCGTCACCCAGATCCTTGATCGCCTGGTGGTGAATGCTGTTCACCCGCGCACTAGATCGCGCGGCGTAGAGCTTCGCCAGTCCGGTGCCGGCGACGATGCTGATGTCGTGGAACAGGCGGTCGTACGCCTCCGGATCGTAGTGCCGGTGCGCGCCGGCGACCTGCGTGACGATGTCCTGATACAGCGTGCCGCCGAATGCGACATTGATCAGCTGCACGCCGCGGCACACGCCCAGTACCGGCTTGCCATGCGCGACGAATTCCTGGAACAGGTCGATCTCGTAATGATCGCGTGCGCGATCGCCGTTCCATTCCGGCTTCAGCGGCGTCTCGCCGTAGGTGAGCGGGCAGACGTCGGCACCGCCCTGCAGCACCAGCCCGTCGAGTTCATCGACATAATCGGCGATGCGGATCGTGCCGCGCCGCATCGGGCTGTCGGAGCCGAGCGACGGCACCATGAACACCAGCGCGCCGGCGGTCATCAGCCAGTGCGCCATCGACTGTTCCAGATACTGCAGCGTCTTGCCGCGGAACCCCTGCTCCAGCAGCGACGGGTGACGAAAGCGCGGCGACAGTCCGATCTTGAGCGGCTTGTTCACGCCTCGTTCCCGTTGACCAGCAGCACGCCCGCGTCGCGGCCCATCCACAGGTCGCTTTGCAGGCGCGCGACGTCATTCATCGTGCCGTGCGCGGCGAACACCGTGCGCAGCCAGCCGGCGTCGGTGCGCTGCGCACGGACCAGATCCGTGAGTTCTTCCAGCGCCGCGGTCGAACCCAGCTCCTGCGCATGCGGCGCAAGCTGCGACAGCATCGTCACGATGTCCTGCTTCAGTTCCACCCGCTGCTGCGTATAGGCGTCCGCGATGATGCCGGACAGTCCGTAGCGGCATGCCTGAAAGCGGTTGTAGCTGTAGAACAGATACACGTCACGTAACGGCTCGCGCGGCCGCGTCGACAGAAAATAATGCGCCAGTGCCTGCGCATAGGCCGCGAGCAGCGCCGCGCGCTCGACGGTCAGCGGCGTATCGAGCACGCGGATTTCGACCG